>DATEIG010000016.1:0-19529 GCA_035279185.1 Mycobacterium sp. | reverse complement strand
CTGGCGGCCAGGATAAATCGAGTTTCTCGAGCGCCTCGATGAGCAGCTCGGTCACCGCCAGTCGGCTGAACCACCGGCGATCGCACGGCACGATGTGCCACGGCGCATACTCCGTCGACGTCCGGTCCAGCATGGCCTGGTAGGCCTCCTGGTACTTCGGCCACATCAACCGTTCGTCGATGTCGCCGGGGTTGTACTTCCAGTACTTCGTCGGATCGTCGAGGCGTTCTGCTAATTGCGCCTTCTGCTCGTCGAGCGAGATGAACATCGCCACCTTGACCAGCGTCGTACCGCCGTCGACCAATTCCTTCTCGAACGCGTTGATCTCGTCGTAGCGCGTGCCCCACACCTCGGGCGGCACCAGGTCGTGCACCCGCACGATCAGCACGTCCTCGTAGTGCGAGCGATCGAACACCCCGATGTGCCCGGCGGGGGGAAGCGCCTTGCGGATCCGCCACAGGTAGTGGTGGGCCAGCTCCTCCTCGGTTGGCTTGCCGAAGCTGGTGTAGCGCACACCCATCGGATTGACCGCGCCGACAACATGTTTGACGATGCCGCCCTTGCCTGCCGCGTCCATGCCCTGCAGCACCAGCAGTACCGACCGTTTGTCGTCGGCGGCCTTGTTGTTCGCGTACAGCATCTCCTGCAGCTCGGCCAGCCGCTCACTCCTTTGCGCCTGCAATGGCGCGGCGTCGGCCTTTTTGCCGCTGAACCCGGGCGTTGCGCCGGTGTCGATGTCGGCGACCTTGTCGCCAGGACGGAAGCGAATCTCTTCGGGAATGCTCATCTCTTGAGCAACTGTGGCGGAAGGATCGGCGACGGGTGCGCGATTTCCCGGAACTTGTCCAGCGAGCCGCCCACTTCGACGATGCCGCACAGCGCGCTCCACGACAGCATCGTCAGGTAGTCGATCAATTCGTCGGAGCTCATCCGCGGGTGCGACATCCACGAGTGCGTGGCCAGCTGCACGCCGCCGACGGTGTGGTACGCCCACGGCTCGACGCCGCCGGTGTCCATCCCGGCCTCGGCCATCCGCCTGCGCAGCATCACCGCCAGCATCCTGGCGATGATCTCCTCGCTGTTGGCGATCACCTTGTTCTTGCTCGCCGAGTTGTTGGCCATCACGAAGCGGTACGGCTCGGGCTCGGCCGCCACCGTCTCGACGTAGACCTTGATGATCTCGCGCGTGAGATCGAAACCCTGAAGGTTCGACGACAGCGCGGCGGCCATGTTCGGGATCAGCGTCGTCTGCGCGAAGCGCATCATCACCGCGGTCGTCAGGTCGTTCTTGTCGACGAAATAGCGGTAGAGAACGGTCTTCGACACCCCGATCTCGGCGGCGATCTCGTCCATGCTGACGTTGCTGCCGCGCTCGCGAATGGCCACCAATGTGCCATCTACCAGCTCATTGCGGCGCTCCACCTTGTGTTGGTGCCAGCGCCGCTTCCGTCCATCGGTTTTGACCGCCCCCGGCGGAGTCTGCTGTGCCACTATCGCGCTAGTCCGTTCGTCTAGATCTACTCGATAGTACGGCGAATGATCATTCCCACGCCGACGGGCACGAATGACACTCCGCCTTCCAGGGAATGATGGAGGAGTGGCACACAGACCCGACACACGACCGGCCCCGCCCGCGGGACGGCTGAGCTTCGCCGAGTCGCTGGCCGGCGCCGATTCCGCCGCCGACGTCGAGCGCGCCCGCGGGCTTCGTCGGATGAAGCTCGTCGCGCTGAGCTTCCTGCTCGGTGCGACCGTGATCTTCCTGCTGTGCTCCTGGGCCCAGCGCCACGGCGAGGCCGCCGCCTGGGTCGGTTACGTGCGCGCCGCGGCCGAGGCGGGCATGGTCGGCGCGCTCGCCGACTGGTTCGCGGTGACCGCCCTGTTCAAGCACCCGCTGGGCATCCCGATCCCGCACACCGCGATCATCAAGCGCAAGAAGGACCAACTGGGTGAGGGCCTCGGCGCATTCGTTCGCGAGAACTTCATGTCCGAGGAGGTCATCGCCACCAAGATCCGCGACGCGGACGTGGCCAGCCGGACGGGGAAGTGGCTGGCCGACACCCGCAACGCCGAGCGCGTTGCCGGTGAGGTGTCCACGGTGCTGCGGGTGCTGGTCGAGATGCTGCGCGACGAGGATGTCCAGGCCGTGCTCGACAGGATGATCGTCAAGCGGATCGCCGAACCGCAGTGGGGTCCGCCGATCGGCCGCGTGTTGTCCACCCTGCTGCAGGAGGGCAGGCAGGAAGCGCTGCTGCAGCTGCTCGCCGACCGTGCGTTCCAGTGGTCGCTGAACGCGGGCGAAGTCATCGAGCGGGTGATCGAACGCGACTCGCCGACCTGGTCGCCCCGGTGGGTGGACCACCTCGTCGGTGACCGGATCCATCGCGAGCTGATGGACTTCACCGACAAGGTGCGCCGCAACCCCGACCACGAACTGCGGCGCTCGGCCACCCGCTTCCTGTTCGAGTTCGCCGAGGACCTCCAGCACGACGAGACGACGATCGACAAGGCCGAGAACGTCAAGAACCAGATCATGGGGCGCGAGGAGGTCGCCCGCGCCGCCGAGACGGCATGGAACGCCGCCAAGCGCATCTTCATGGAGTCGGTCGACGACCCGTCCTCGGCGCTGCGCACCCGTATCGCGGACTCCGCCGTGCACATCGGGGAGTCGCTGCGCGACGACGCCGACCTGCGCGACAAGGTCGACAATTGGATCGTCCGGGCCGCTCAGCACCTGGTCGCCCAATATGGGGCGGAGATCACAACGATCATCACCGACACGATCGAACGGTGGGACGCCGAGGAGGCCAGCCGCCGGATCGAACTCCATGTCGGCCGTGACCTGCAATTCATCAGGATCAACGGCACCGTGGTGGGCTCGCTGGCCGGCCTGATCATCTATTCGATAGCCCAGCTACTCTTCTGACCTGCGCTAACTAGTGCTTGCAAAAGTTAGCACCCCGTCGTACCGTGGGGTCGTCACACCGACTACCGACGCATCGAGGGGAGTGGATCATGTCGCAGGACGAGAAGCTCGTCGATGTGGTTTCCAGCGCTGCGCAGGACATCGGGAGCTTCATCCGATCGCAGCGTGAAGCGGCTCAGGTATCGGTGCGTCAGCTGGCCGAGAAGGCCGGGGTGAGCAATCCCTACCTCAGTCAGATCGAGCGCGGATTGCGTAAACCCTCAGCCGATGTGCTGAGCCAGATCGCCAAGGCATTGCGGGTCTCCGCGGAGGTGCTCTACATCAGGGCCGGAATTCTGGAGCCCAGCGAGGCCAACGAGGTGCGCGACGCGATTGTCACCGATACGGCGATCACCGAGCGGCAGAAGCAGGTGCTGCTCGACATCTACACATCGTTTTGTGAACAGAACGAGGCTGCCCTCGTCATCGAAGACGAGCCATCGGGTGAGGAGCCGACGACTGACTGACACAAAACGAATCGCTGTTGTGAGACGACCAAGAGAAATCAGTGAAAGGAAAGATCGACATGGCTAAGAAGACTGCCAAGACGACCAGCACCCAGCCGACCGTTGACGACCTCAAGGCCCCGCTGCTCGCCGCCGTGGGTGCTGCCGACCTCGCCCTCGAGCGGGTCAACGAGATCGTCGCCACGCTGCGCGAGCGCGCAGGCGAGGCCCGCACCGACGCCGAGACCCGCGTCGAGGAGAGCCGCGCCCGCCTGACCAGGCTGCAGGAAGACCTGCCGTCGCAGTTCGGTGACCTCCGCGACCGGCTGAGCTCCGACGAGCTGCGCAAGTTCGCCGAGAGCTACGCGGAGACCGCGCAGACCACCTACAACAAGCTCATCGAGCGCGGCGAGGTCGCCCTCGAGCGGCTGCGCAACCAGCCCGCCCTCGAAGAGGCTGCCGGTCGGGTGGAGACCTACACCGACCAGGCTGTCGAGCTGACCCAGGAAGCGCTGGGCAACGTTGCTTCGCAGACCCGCGCGGTCGGCGAGCGCGCCGCCAAGCTGGTCGGTGTCGAGCTGCCCAAGAAGGCGCAGAAGGCGTCGGCCCCGGTGAAGGAGACCGCGAAGAAGGCTCCCGCCAAGAAGGCCCCGGCCAAGAAGGCCCCGGCCAAGAAGGCTCCGGCCAAGAAGGTCACCCAGAAGTAAATTCGACGCCGACGGTGGCGCCCGCTTAGGCTGGTGAGGTGATCCTTGCCGACCTAGCGGGCGTCATTGTCTTGGTCCTCGTCGTTGCTGCATTCGCCGTGGCCGCCTACGCCTTCGTCCACGCAGCCATGCAGCGGCCCGACGCGTACACCGCGGCAGGCAAGCTGACCAAGCCGGTGTGGCTGCTCATCATCGGCGGCAGTGTGCTTCTGCTGCTGGTGTTCCGCGATCCTTTCGGTGCGGCGATCGCCGCCGTCGCGTCAGGCATCTATCTGGTCGACGTCCGTCCGAAGATCCTCGACATCCAAGGGAAGTCGCGGTAGTTCGATGCGTCGCTTTTTTGCCGCCCCGGCGGCGGCCATGACAGCTGCCCTCGTCCTCGCGAGCCCGGCGACCGCCGACACCGTGCCCGGCCCGCCGTACGTCGCCCAGGCCGAATGGGTCAAATGGGGTGACTTGTCCAGCCTCCGTGTGTATCCGACCGAGGCCGCACGTGTCGCGTCGGCTCAGATCGGTACGACGGCGCAGGCCGACGAGGCGTGGACCGAGGTGCTGACGCTCTCGCCCGATGCCGACATCGCCGGCATGCGCGAACAATTCATGTGCCACTGGCAATACGCCGAGTTGGCCCAGCCGGGCAAGACCAGCTGGAATCTGGAGCCGTGGCGGCCCGAGGTGTCCGGCGACGAGATGATCGCCGCACACTGCAATCCCGGCGGCACAGAAGAACCGTTCTAGTGGGGCGTCGGCCCAGCCGTGGCGACGTCGCCGCGGTCGTCGACCACACGCTGCTCAAACCCGAAGCGACGCAACGGGATGTGACGGCGCTGGTGGCCGAGGCTGCCGAGCTCGGTGTCTATTGCGTATGCGTGTCGCCGTCGATGGTGGCCGTCGCGAACGCGGCTGCGCCCGCCGGTCTGCACATCGCCTCGGTGGTGGGTTTCCCGTCGGGCAAGCATCTTTCGAGCATCAAGGCGACCGAGGCCGCCGACGCCCTTGCCGCGGGCGCCGACGAGATCGACATGGTCATCGATGTCGGAGCCGCGATTGCGGGCGAATTCGACTCTGTGCGTGACGATGTCGCCGCCGTCCGTGCCGCGGTGCCCGCGGCGGTGCTCAAGGTGATCGTCGAGTCGGCCGCGCTGCTGAGCCTTGCGGGCGACGACGCTTTGACGTCCGCGTGCCGGTCCGCTGTCGAGGCGGGCGCCGATTTCGTCAAGACCTCCACCGGCTTTCACCCGAGCGGCGGCGCGTCGATCCACGCGGTCGAGCTGATGGCGTCGACCGTCGGATCCGGCGTCGGGGTCAAGGCCAGCGGCGGCATCCGCACCGCCGACGACGCCGTCGCGATGCTCGATGCGGGCGCGACGCGGCTCGGCCTGTCGGGAACCCGCGCGGTGCTCGACGGCTTGCTCTAGCGAGATCGACGAAATGGCGGCGACTACTCGTACTTTTTCGCCCGAATGTCGGTTTGGGCGATCAGAGGTTCGCGAAGCAGGGGTCGGTGTTGCCCGCGGGGATCGACGCGTTGCGGGTGGAGAAGTGCGCTGACACCCCGGTGTCGCTGACGGACACGTCGTCGGCCTTGACGCCGAGCGGATAGTCCTTGGTCAGCGTCGCCGAGAAGGCGTCCAGCGCGGGTTGCACCATCTCGCGGGGCAGCGTGAAGCCCAGCCCTTCCAGGCTCACCATCTGCAGCGCGATCCCGCCGTTCTGCACGACGGGTTTGGTGATGACGCTGCTGCCCAGCGCCGCCTCCAGCTCGATCGTGCCGTCCGACGGATTGGTCTTCACGTCGGTGATGAAGCCGCCGATGACCGGGATCGAGTTCTGCACAGTCTGTTTGATGCCGTCGGCGGTCCAGGTGATCGTCGCGTCCAGCGCGCCGATCGTGCCCTTGGAGTCGCCGTTGTTCTGCAGGCGGACATCGTCGATGTTGATCTGCGCCTTCATGCCCTTGGCGTCGCGGATCTGGTTGCCCGCGGTCTCGATCGAGATGTTGCCGTAGTGGCCGGTCATGTGCTGGATCAGGAACGGCGACGCTCCGAAGGACACCGTGACGTCGTCCTGCACGACGCATTCGGTTGCCGCGGCCACCACGTCGTCGGCGCGACTGCGGGCATAGAGCTCAGCGGCGAGCACACCCGCGGCGATCAGCGCCACCACGATGACGACGACGAGCACGATCGTGAGCGGATCGCGGAAGAGGTTCCTGACCTTGCCGCCGAGCCCCGCTTCCTTCTGCGCGGGACCGCCGGGCGGCGGGCCTGCCGGCTGACCGGGCGCGTTCGGCGGGTATTGCTGCGGGGGAGGCTCGTGTGGAGCCTGGCCAGGCTGAGGCTCGTTGGCCGGGCGCGCCCAGGGATCAGTCACGCCCGCGATTCTGCCCTATGAACATCAGCGAAGTCCGAGCGGTTGCGGAGCACCGCGATCGTATCCCTGACAGAAGCCACGGCATCGGTGTCGATATCGGTGACGAGCAGCGACGGTTCCGCCCCGGCAGCGTCGACCACTTCGCCCAGCGGGGACGCCACCAGGCTGCCGCCCACCCCGGTGGGGCCCAGCGCGGCGATCTCGTCCCCCGGATAGGCCTGACCGACGGCGGCGACGACGCTGCCGGTGTCCAGGGCCCTGGCGCGGGCCAGCAGCGTCCACTGCTCGAGCTTGCCCGGTCCGGTGCCCCACGACGCGTGCACGGTGATGACCTGAGCGCCGCGACGCGCGAGCTCGACATACAGCTCGGGGAACCGGATGTCGTAGCAGAGGGTCAACCCGACGCCGACTCCGCCGACCTCGATGACCACCGGCTCGTGGCCGGGGGCGACGGTGCGCGACTCGGTGAACCCGAAGGCGTCGTACAGGTGGATCTTGTCGTAGTGCGCGTCGACGCCGGGACCCGCGGCGACGAGCGTGTTGGTGACCCGGCCGTCGTCGGCGGGCCGGAACATCCCGGCGACGACGGTGATGCCCGATTTCGCCGCGATCGCGCGGACGCCGTCGGCCCACGGTCCGTCCAGCGGCTCGGCGACGTCGGCCAGCGTCACCCCGAACCGGCACATGGTCGCCTCGGGGAACAGCACCAGGCGCGCGCCCGCTTCGGCGGCGCGACGGGTGTGCTCGTCGACCAGTTTCAGGTTGGCCGCGGGCTCGGTGCCCGCCCGGATCTGCGCCAGCGCGATTCGCATGGCTCCAGCGTAGAGAACTACGGCCCCCACGCGTGCCGGTCGAGCGACGCCTTCTTGTTGCCCAGCTTCCCGGACCGGACCTGGCTGGCCAGGCTGTCGAGGATCACCCGCGAGCTCAGCAACGCGGTCTGCTCGGCCCAGTCATACGGCGGTGAGCACTCGACGACCTCGATGCCGGCCAGCCCCGGCTCGGAGACCATGCGAACCAGGTTGAGCGCCTCGCGCGGCAGCAGGCCGCCGGGTTCGGGCCAGCCGGTGCCCGGTACGAAGCCCGCGTCGATCACGTCGATGTCGAACGACAGGTACACGGCCTTGGCGTCCTTCCATGCAATCTCGAGCGCCATCTCGGCGATCCTCTCGACACCGACGCGTTCGACGTCGCCGACGGTGATGACGGTCGAGTTGCGTTCGCGGCCGACCTTCACACCGGCCCGCGGCGCCTGCCAGCCGCCGATGCCGATCTGCACGAGGTTGGTCGCGGGCGCGTTCTTGATGTTGGTGGCGTGGAACCACGGCGTGGTGTGCATGCGCTCGTCGAGGTCGGACTCCTGGGTGTCGACGTGCCGGTCGAAGTGGATGATGCCGACGTTGCCGTCCAGATACGGCGCCATGCCGCGGATCGTCGGGAACCCGATGGAATGGTCACCGCCGAGCACGACGGGCACCACACCCTTGGAGACGACGTGGGCCATCGCCTGGCTGATCTGGTCGAACGACTTCTCCAGGTTGCCCGGGATCGTGAACACGTCGCCGATGTCGACCATGTTGAGCTGCTCACGCAGATCGACGCCCATCTCGTAGTTGTAGGTGCCGAAGAGGTTGGTGGAGCGCCGGATTCCCTGCGGGCCGAACCGCGTCCCCGGCCGGTAGGTGGCGCCTGCGTCGAGCGGCACGCCGAAGAAGGCGACTTCTGCGTCGTCCACCAGGTTGACGTCCTCGACGAAGGGACACTTCAGGAAGGTTCCGCGCTCGCCGGCGAAGTGCGGCAGTTCGCCGCGCACGAACGTCGAGATCCTGCGGTCGTTGATGGTCGGCGCCGCCTCGAGGCCGAAGGTCAGGCAGCGTTCGATCTCCTCGCGCTCCCGGCGGTCGGGCAGCTCGGCCTCAGCCTGTTGTGCCCATGCGCCTTCGCGGTTGAGCGGTTCAAAAGGCATGTCGGACATGACAACTCCTCGAGCGCCGTCTTGTCGCAGGCCGGGTACGACGCACCTCGTCCGGGGAGCCGGTGGGTGGCTTCTGCCCCCATCTTCGCCGATATCACCGAACTCGCCACCCGAAAGCGCAACGCAGGCTTAACACAGGCCGCAATTGCCCGTAATCGTTGCGGGATTTTCTGGCAGGCGACTCACAAGCAGTGTGAGGCGCGTCTAGGGTTCCGCCGGTTTCGGGTCTGGTCCGAGAGACGCAGGCGGTTGCGCGACCAGGCACGCCGCTCCACGGCGGGACAAAAACCCGGGAGGCCCCAACGCGCATGGAGGCACCCACATGATTCTTCTCGGCGTAGGCGTCAGCGTCGCCGTCATCGTCGTCGTCGGCTTCCTGGTTTCCAAGAGGGTCGAAGGCGACAGTGCGAACTTCCTCGTCGGCGGGCGCAGCCTGCCGCTGATCCTGGTCGGCGGCGCGTTGATGGGGTCGGCCGTCGACACCAATGCCACCCTCGGGAACACGGACCTGACGTCGCAGTTCGGGTTCTGGGCGGGCGCCTCGCTGCCGCTCGGCCTGGCCTTGTGCCTCCTGCTCACCGGCATCTTCTTCGCAAAGCCGATGAACCGCATGGGGCTGACGTCGTTCCCCGACTACTACCACCTGCGTTTCGGCCGCCGGGTGGAGTTCGTGGCGGCGCTCATGCTGATCGTCGGCTTCATCCTCTTGGTGGCGGGCAATCTCGTGGCAGGCGGGTTCTTGTTCCAGCACTTCACCGGGGTGCCGTACTGGGTCGGTGCGGTGATCATCGCCGTTCTCGCGGTGTCCTACACCGGTGCGGGCGGACTCATCGCGGACGCCTACACCGCGATCATCCAGATGGTGCTGATCCTGGTCGGCGGGTGGGCGCTGTTCTTCTGGATGAGCTCCACCCACGGCATCAACATCCCTGAGGGCATGGGCCCGTTCGCATTCGGCCAACTCACCGACCCCGCGATGGGCGCCACCGTCAACTGGGCGACGCTGATCGCGTTGGGCATCGGCGACATCGTCGCGATCGACTTCATGCAGCGGGTCTTCTCGGCCAAATCGCCTGAGACGGCCCGTCGCTCATGCTTCGCCGCCGCAGGCGGCACCGCGCTGATCGGCATCCCGTTCGCGCTCGTCGCGCTGGCGGCCTCGGGATTCATGGGCTCCGGTGACGACCCGATCCTGCTCCGTCTGCTCGACCAGGTGCCCATGGCGATCACGATCGTCGTGCTCTGCGGCCTCGTGGGGGCGTCGATGAGCACGGCCAACGGCGCCATACTGGCGATCTCCAACGTTGCGGTTCGTAACGTGGGAGGTGTTCGGCGCGTCCATCTTTCGGGTCAGCGCGATCCGCTGCTGTGGGCGACGCGCATCGCGATGGTTCCGGTGACGGTGCTGGCGATCCTCGTGGCCGTCTACGTCAAGCAGACCGGAATCCTGCTGACGCTGGCCTTCGATCTCCTGCTGGCCTGCCTCGTCGTGCCGTTCATCCTGGGCTTGGTGTGGCGAAGGGGCACCGCTCTTGCGGCCCTGGTGTCGATCGTCGTCGGCCTCACTGTGCGTTTGGTGTTGTTCGCGATGACGCCGACGATGTACGGGTTGGACAACACCATCCTCTACATCCCGAACGACATGATCAGTGCGTCGTTCGACGGCTGGCCCACGTTCATCGCGTTCGCGGCGTCGATAGTCACCTACGTGGCAATCGCTTTCGTCACGCCGCCGTCGCCGATTCGCGGCCTCGACATCCGGGTCGCCGAGGACGTCGACGACGCACTCCACGAAATCGAAGCTGCAGAGCCGGAAGAACTGGTCAAGGCCGAGGCGGGGCAACAGTAGACCGCGGAGCCCCACCGGGGGCGACATCGGACCGCGGAGCCCCACCGGGGGCGACATCGGACCACGGCACGGTGAGCACCCCGTCGCGCATGCGGCGGCGGGGTGGCTCGACCGGCCAACCGCTGTCGCGCAGCATGATCAGCATCGCGCGCCACCGTTCGCGGGGACCGAACACCCCGTGACCGGCGACGCTGGCCCATGCATGGTCGGCGGCTGTCAGCAGCGTGTTGATGGGCTGACCCGGAACATTGTGGTGGATAAGCGCTTTGGGGAGCCGCTCGGCGAGGTCTGACGGGCGCTCGATGGCGAAGGGGTCGCATGCCAGCGTGAGGCTGACGGGTTCTCGGCTGTCGAGCAGGACCCAGCCGCACCGTCTGCCGATCTCGTCGCAGGTGCCGTCGACGATCAGGCCGCCAGGCGCGAGCCGCGTCTGCATCAGTGACCAGGCCTCGTCGACGGCGTCCTGGTGGTACTGCCGCAGCACGTTGAACGCGCGCACCAGCACGGGGCGGTGGCCCGCGAGTTCGAAGCCGCCGAGGCCGAATTCGACGCCCGCCTGTGGTGGTACGACGCGGTCGGGGTCGATCTCCAGACCGATCACGCGGACGTCGATGCGTACGGTCCGTAACCGGCTCGCCATCTCGAGCGTGGTGACGGGCAGCGCGCCGTAGCCGAGGTCGACGACCAACGGGTCGGCGGCGGACTGCAGAGCGGTGCGCACCCGGGGCGAATGCACGAGCCAACGGTCGCAGCGGCGAAGCCGGTTGTGACCGGTGGTGCCCCGCGTCAGCTGTCCGACGGGGGCGCCCATGGCCTCGATTTTAGGCGGTCGGCGGTCATTCGCCCTGATCCACGCCGGGTGAACCACTAGTGGTGCTTGGCGATCCAGTCGGCGGTGAACGCCTCCTCGGCGTCGAAGAGCTGCTTCATGTGGTGCAGGATCAGATCCTCGAGCGCACCGCCGATGAGCGGGATGTACACCTTGCAGACGCTCATCAGACGAAGCTCGCTACCCGAATCCTTCTTCGTCAGTTGGTATCTGCCGCCGAAGTGGCCGGGCCCGTGCGGCACGCTGGCACGGTAGGTGCCGCGTCCGCGCCCGGCCTCGTGGTCATACGGGTCGAAATGCTGCTCGCGGGTGATGATCATGTCGACGGGCATCACGGTGCGCGCGATCGACGGCAGGTATTCGCGGGGCAGGTTCTGCTTGAAGACGATGTCGGTGCCCGACCCGTTGGAGGTGAACGTCGTGATCTCCGACTGAGGCGTCAGGAACCGGTACGCGTCCATCAGGGTCTGCCAGTAGTCGCGGCTGGTGAAGTCGGCGTAGACCTTCTCCGCGGGCGCGTCGAATGCGATCGTGTAATCCATCCGGCGCGGCATAACACCAGGTTAGGAGACGCGTTAGGGGTTCTCTTCCAACCACGCCGTGGTGAACCGCTGCTCGGCGATCAGCAGTTCGACGAGCTGGCTGCCGATGAAGTTCTCGACCTTGCCGCCCACCAGGGGGATCCGCACCTCGACGGTCGCGGTGAACTGCAGCCGCGAGCCGCTGCCCGCGGGCGCCAATACGGCAGTACCGCTCAGCGACACCGGCGCGCCGGGAATCGAGCCCGTGACGGTTGCGGTGGCCCTGCCGTCGTCGACGGCGCTCCACGCCTCCTCGCGCACGATCGACAGATCGCCCGGGTGGAACTGCGTCACCACGCCGGGAAGGCGGTCGCGCCGCAGCACCTGGGTGGTGACCACGTCGATACCGTCGTCGTTCACCGTCATCGAATCGAGCGTTGCCGTGTCCGCGCCGGAGTCGGCCAGCCGCGCCAGCCAGTAGTTCTCGTCGCCGAATGCCCGGTGGACCTGTTCGACGCCGCCGTCGTACTCGGCGGCCATGTCGAATGAGCGGGGCATAGCTGGCCAGGCTACCGTTACGGCCCGTGGTCGATTCGCGCCTCCGGGGTGCCCCCGTCGCCGACGAGGTGCCATTGGCACCGCTGACCACACTGCGCGTCGGGCCGGTCGCACGCAGGCTGATCACCTGCGAGACCACCGACCAGATCATCGACGTCATCCGGGCGCTCGCGTCCGACGGCGGCGCAGGCCCGACGCTGGTGCTGGCGGGCGGCTCCAACGTCGTGCTGGCCGACGAGATCCCCGACCTCACCGTGGTTCGCATCGCCAACACCGGCATCCACGTCGAGGGCGACGTTGTGCGCGCCGAAGCGGGCGCGGTGTGGGACGACGTCGTCGTCGCCGCGCTCGAGCACGGGCTCGGCGGGCTGGAATGCCTGTCGGGGATTCCCGGCTCGGCCGGTGCGACGCCCGTCCAGAACGTCGGCGCGTACGGCGCCGAGGTCTCCGACACCATCCGGCGGGTCCGGCTGCTGGACCGCGCGACCGGCGAGGTCCGTTGGGTGGCCAAAGCGGAACTCGAATTCGGGTACCGCACAAGCATTCTCAAGCACTCTGAGGCGGCCATCGCGCTCGAGGTCGAGTTCGCGCTCGACGCCTCTGGCCGAAGTGCGCCGCTGCGCTACGGCGAACTGGCGACCACGCTGGGCGCCGAGCCGGGCACGCGCGCCGACCCGGCCGCCGTGCGCGATGCCGTCCTGACGTTGCGCGGACGCAAAGGCATGGTGCTCGACGACGCCGACCACGACACCTGGAGCGTCGGCTCGTTCTTCACCAACCCGGTCGTCGCCGCCGAGGTTTTCGACCGGATTCAGGCGCTCTCACCGTCGCCGGTGCCCAACTACCCCGCGCCGGGCGGGGTGAAGCTGGCCGCCGGCTGGCTCGTCGAGCATGCGGGCTTCGCGAAGGGCTATCCGGGCGAGGAGGCTCCGGCACGCCTGTCGACCAAGCATGCGCTGGCTGTGACCAATCGGGGCGGCGCGAAGGCATCCGACGTGATTTCCCTGGCCAGACGGGTTCGAGACGGCGTCAAAAACCAGTTCGGGATCGAACTCACACCCGAGCCGAGTCTGATTGGGGCCCAGCTCTAGGTATCTTTGGAACACGTGAGTGCACCCGAGAACCAACCAGCGCCGCCGCAGCTGAACCGGCGGCGGGCTTTGACCGCGCTGGCGGTCGGGGTGGTGGCTCCCGGCGTACTCGCCGCCTGCTCGGGCAAATCGAAGGCGCCGTCCGAGGCCGCGGAGGCCCCGTCCGCACCGTCGCTGACTTTCAGCCCCCAGAATTCCGCCTCCGACGTCCTGCCGACCCAGCCCGTCCGGGTCGAGGTCCGCGACGGCTGGTTCCAGCGGGTCACCCTCACCAACGCCGACGGCAAGGCCGTCGCGGGCGCTGTCAATCGCGACCGCACGGCGTTCACCGTCACCGAGCCGCTCGGCTATGGCGCCTCCTACAGCTGGGCGGGGTCCGTGGTCGGCCGCGACGGCAAGGCCGTCCCGGTCGAGGGGGCGTTCACGACGGTCAATCCGTCCACTCAGGTCAACGGCCAGTTCCAGCTCGCCGACGGACAGGTCGTCGGGGTGGCAGCCCCCGTCATCATCCAGTTCGACGCGGCGATCGCCGACGAGGACAGGGCCACCGTCGAGAAGGCGCTCAAGGTCACCACCACTCCGCCGGTCGAGGGCAGCTGGGCCTGGCTGCCCGACGAGGTCGGTGGGTCGCGGGTGCACTACCGCACCAAGGAGTACTACCCCGCGGGCACGACGGTGAACGTCGACGCCAAGCTCTACGGCCTCAAGTTCGGCGATGACGCCTACGGCGCAGAGGACATTTCGCTGAATTTCGCGATCGGCCGTCGTCAGGTGGTCAAGGCTGCGGCACCGTCGCACCGCATGCAGGTGGAGACCGACCAGGGCGTCATCATGGACTTCCCGTGCAGTTACGGCGAGGGCGACCTGCCGCGCAACATCACGCGCAGCGGTGTCCACGTCGTGACCGAGAAGTACGAGGACTTCTACATGACCAACCCGGCCGCCGGGTACAGCAACGTCCACGAGCGGTTCGCGGTGCGCATCTCCAACAACGGCGAGTTCATCCACTGCAACCCCAACAGCATTGGCGCGCAAGGGAACACGAACGTCACCAACGGCTGCATCAACCTCAACCTCGAGAACGCCCAGCAATACTTCAACAGCGCGATCTACGGCGACCCGGTCGAGGTGACGGGTACCTCGATCGACTTGTCCTACGCCGACGGCGATCTCTGGGACTGGGCGGTGTCGTGGGAGGAGTGGACCGCGATGTCGGCGTTGTCGTCGCAGGCCCCGCCGTCGGGCATCCCGAGCACCGCGCCCGCCACGCCGACGGGCGCGCCGCAGCCCGTCAACGACCGCCCGCCCGGCGGTTAAGCCTGCCGGTTGTACCGCGAGGCGCTGGCCTGGTCGCGCGGCCGGATCACGATCGTGTCCAGATCCACGTGCGACGGCCGCGACGCGACGAAGCCGATCACCTCGGCGACGTCCTCGGCGACCAGCGGCGTCAGGCCCTGGTACACCGCGTCGGCGCGCTCCTGATCGCCCTCGAACCGGCGCAGCGAGAAGTCGGTCTTGACCATTCCCGGCGCGATCTCGGTCAGCCGGACCGGCTTGCCGAGCAGTTCCCCGCGAAGCGTCCGGTGAAGTGCGCCCTGAGCGTGCTTCGCCGACGTGTAGCCCGCACCGTTGTCGTAGATCTCGATCGCGGCGATGGACGTCACCGTCACGATCAGACCGTCGCCGGACGCGATGAGCTTGGGCAGCAGTGCGCGGGTCATCCGCAGCGTGCCGAGCACGTTGGCCTCCCACATCCACCGCCAGTGGTCGATGTCGGCGTCGAGCACCGGTGCGAGACCGCGGGCCCCGCCGGCGTTGTTCACCAGCACGTCCACCCGGTCGAGCGACTCGGCAAGTGCGGCCACCGCCTCGCCGTCGGTGACGTCGGCGGCGAAGGCCGTTCCACCGATTTCGGCGGCGAGGTCGCTGATCGGCTGCTCGCGACGCGCCACGCACACGACGCGATAGCCCTGGGCGGCAAGCGTTCTCGCGGTCGCCTCGCCGATCCCGGCGCTGGCACCGGTGACCACGGCGACCTTGCGATCGGCGTCGGGTGTCGTCATACGACCAACTGTAGTTCGCCGACGGTGACCACCCCGCCGACCGCCCCGAGTGGCCGATGTCACTCGTCGCGGCCGCACTCTCGCTGGGCAGAGAGCTAGTTGGCTGTGCTAAGTTCACGGCGTGACCCGCAGTAGTCAGGCTCTTGGCGCACGGCGCGCGTGTTGTTGTTGTCGCCGCGCATCTCGCCGCGCCTGACCGAGTCCGGACTTCCGCTGTCCTACTGAGTCGCAGGTGTGGCACAGACCCACCAGCCGACAATCAGAGGACACGCCCGTGCGCACCACCACTCTCCGCCCCGCTCCCACCGCCGTTCATCCGCGTCCGGCAACGGCCACCCACCCCGGTAGGGCTCTGCTGTCCCGTCACCACATCGTGGCGCCGTCGCTGCACGTCGCCGATGCGGCCGCCGCGTCCGTGTTCAACGCGGCGCGCTCGCGCGGACCCATCGCGCGTGACGTCATCGCCAAGGTCACCCAGCTGTCGATCGCGACGGTGAACCGTCAGGTCACCGCGCTGCTCGACGCGGGGGTCCTGCGGGAGCGGGCCGACCTCGCGGTCTCCGGTGCGATCGGCAGGCCGCGGGTGCCCGTCGAGGTCAACCACGAGCCCTACCTGACGCTCGGCATCCACATCGGTGCCCGCACCACCAGCATCGTGGCCACCGACCTGTTCGGCCGCACGCTCGACGTCGTCGAGACGCCGACGCCGCGCGGCTCCCAGGAGGCCGCCCTCGCGTCACTGGCGGCCAGCGCCCGCCGCTACCTCAGCCGCTGGCACCGGCGCCGCCCGTTGTGGGTGGGCGTGGCCGCCGGAGGGGTCGTCGACAGCACGACCGGATATCTCGACCATCCGCGACTGGGCTGGTCCGACGCGCCCGTCGGATCCGTCATCGCCGAGACGCTCGGGCTGCCCGTGTCGGTCGCCTCCCACGTCGACGCCATGGCAGGCGCCGAACTGCTTCTGGGTACGCGCCGGGCCGCGCATCCCGCGACCAGCCTCTACGTGTACGCCCGCGAGACCGTCGGCTACGCGCTGTCGATCGGCGGCAAGGTGCATTCGCCCGCCAGCGGCCCCGGCACGATCGCTGCCCTGCCCGCGCACTCGGATGTCCTGGGCGGCACCGGGCTGCTGGAGTCGACGGTCAGCGACGAGGCGGTGCTGATCGCCGCGCGCAAGCATCGGGTGATCCCGGCCGAGGGTCCGTCGTCGACGTTGGCCGCGGTGCTGAAGGCCGCCAGGCAGGGCAACGAGCAGGCGCGCGCCTTGCTGGCCGAGCGCGCGCGGGTGCTGGGGGAGGCCGTCGCGCTGTTGCGCGACATGCTCAACCCGGACGATCTGGTCGTCGGCGGGCAGGCGTTCACGGAATACCCGGAGGGCATGGCGTTGGTCGAGGAGGCCTACCGCGAACGTTCGGTGCTGCCCGCCCGCGACATCCGGGTGACCTCGTTCGGCAATCGCGTGCAGGAAGCGGGTGCCGGCGTGGTGTCACTCGGCGGCATCTACGCCGACCCGATCGGTGCGATGCGTCGGGCCGTGACCCGGCGTGGGGAAGCGACCGCCTGAGCACTCGCCGAAACGGAATTCCAGCAGGCCGCTACTCGACATTTCCCTGCGTGGATCTCGTCTCGCGGACCACGCCGGGCGGTCTCACCGCGAACACGGTGTAGACATGTCTGTGTGCGTCTAGCGACGGATCTGCCCCGCAGAGTGGCCGTGTTGTCGGTGCACACCTCCCCGCTGGCGCAGCCGGGCACCGGCGACGCGGGCGGCATGAACGTCTACGTGTTGCAGAGCGCGCTTCAGATGGCCCGTCGCGGCGTCGAGGTCGAGATCTTCACCAGGGCGACGTCGTCGGCCGACGAACCGTCGGTGCGCGTCGCGCCGGGCGTGCTGGTCCGCAACGTCGTCGCCGGGCCGTTCGAGGGCCTCGACAAATACGACCTGCCCACGCAGCTGTGCGCCTTCACCGCAGGCGTGCTGCGCGCCGAGGCGACCCACGAGCCCGGCTACTACGACATCGTGCATTCGCACTACTGGCTGTCGGGTCAGGTCGGCTGGCTGGCGCGCGACCGCTGGGCGGTGCCGCTCGTGCACACCGCCCACACGCTGGCCGCCGTCAAGAACGCGGCGCTCGCCGACGGCGACTCGCCGGAGCCGCCGTTGCGCGCGGTCGGCGAACAACAGGTCGTCGACGAGGCGGACCGCCTGATCGTCAACACCGAACATGAAGCGCAGCAACTGGTTTCGATGCATCAGGCGGACCCCGCCCGCATCGACGTCGTGCACCCGGGCGTCGACCTGGAGACGTTCACTCCCGGCGACAAACGGGCGGCGCGGCAGGTGCTCGGCGTCGCGGACACCGAGCGTGTGGTGGCGTTCGTCGGCCGCATCCAGCCGCTCAAGGCGCCCGATGTGCTGCTGCGCGCGGCGGCGAAACTGCCCGATCTTCGGGTGCTGATCGCCGGCGGTCCGTCGGGCAGCGGGCTGGCCGCCCCCGATGGGCTTGTTCGGCTGGCCGACGAATTGGGTATCGCCGATCGGGTGACGTTCCTCCCCCCGCAGTCGCGCGAGCAACTCGTCAACGTGTACCGCGCCGCCGACGTGGTCGCGGTGCCCAGCTACTCCGAGTCGTTCGGGCTTGTCGCCGTGGAGGCGCAGGCCTGCGGCACGCCGGTGGTGGCCGCCGCGGTCGGAGGGCTTCCCGTCGCGGTCCGCGACGGCATCAGCGGCGCGCTGGTCGACGGCCACGACCCCGACGACTGGGCGCAGGCGATCGCAGGCGTCTTCGAGCGGGGCCCGGACACGATGCGTCGCGCTGCCGTCGAGCACGCCGCCACCTTCTCCTGGGCGCACACCGTCGACGGATTGCTGGCCAGCTACTCGCACGCGATCAGCGACTACCGCGCGCGTCATCAACGCCGCACGGCCCAGGGGCGTCGCACCGGACGCCGGTTCTCGATGCGCCGGGGCGTGCGCGCATGAGCAACACCGACGCCCGACAGGTCATCGAGAATGCCTGCAGGGAAAGCGGCTTGGTCTGCACGCGTCACGAGGGCGCCCACGGCGGCCTGCCGGGGATCATCGTCGAACTGCCCGGTGAGCGGCGGCTGAAGACCAACACGATCCTGTCGATCGGCGAGCATTCCGTGCGGGTCGAGGCGTTCGTGTGCCGCAAGCCCGACGAGAACCACGAGGGCGTGTACCGGTTTCTGCTCAAGCGCAACCGCAGGCTCTACGGCGTGGCCTACACCATCGACAACGTCGGCGACATCTACCTCGTCGGCCGGATGTCGTTGCACTCCGTCACCTCCGACGAGATCGACCGCGTGCTCGGCCAGGTACTCGAGGCCGTCGACAACGACTTCAACACCCTGCTGGAGTTGGGGTTCCGCACCTCGATCCAGAAGGAATGGGAATGGCGGGTCTCGCGCGGCGAGTCGCTGAAGAACCTGAAGGCCTTCGAGCATCTGATCGACGACGAGGACCGGACGAACGGGTCCAGCTAGTCTCTCTGCCATGGGTGATTCGACGCTGATTCTGCTGCGCCACGGTGAGAGTGAATGGAACGCGCTGAACCTGTTCACCGGATGGGTCGACGTCGACCTCACCGAGAAGGGCAGGGCCGAGGCCGTCAGAGCGGGTGAGCTGATCTCAGAGCTGGAACGCCAGCCCGACGTGCTCTACACCTCGCTGCTGCGGCGTGCCATCACGACGGCGAACATCGCGCTGGACAAAGCCGACCGGCACTGGATACCCGTGCACCGCGACTGGCGGCTCAACGAGCGCCACTACGGCGCGCTGCAGGGCCTCAACAAGGCGGAGACCAAAGAGAAGTACGGCGAAGAGCAGTTCATGGCGTGGCGGCGCAGCTACGACACTCCGCCGCCGCCGATCGAGCCCGGCAGCAAATACAGCCAGGACAGCGACCCGCGCTACGCCGACATCGGCGGCGGCCCGCTGACCGAATGCCTGAAAGACGTCGTCGAACGCTTCGTGCCGTATTTCACCGGGACGATCGTGCCCGACCTGAAGGCCGGTAAGACGGTGCTGATCGCCGCGCACGGCAATTCGCTGCGTGCGCTGGTGAAATACCTCGACAACATGTCCGACGAGGCCGTCGTCAACCTGAACATCCCGACCGGTATCCCGCT
>DATEIG010000015.1:0-6337 GCA_035279185.1 Mycobacterium sp. | reverse complement strand
CCTCGAAGCTATCCCCCGCCGTTTCCCGCAGGCCTTGAACCGGGCGGCCTCGTCATCCGGTTCTTCGCCAGGCTCATCGACGGCATCATCGTGGGGATCGTCAGCTTTCTGCTCAGCTTCTTCACCGACACGCTCTCCAGCATCTGGGTGACCGGGTTGTTCACCGGTCTGCTGATGTTCGTCTATTTCCTCGCGTTCGAGACCGCGCAGGGCTGGACGCCCGGTAAGCGGATGCTGGGCTTACGGGTGCACGGTCCCGGCGGCGCCCCGAAACCGACCGCGCAGCAGGCGGCGATCCGGAACGTGTGGACGCTGTTCCCGATCGTCCCCTTCGTGGGCGGGCTGCTCGCCTTCGTCGGCGTGATCGTGATCGCGGTGACGATCAGCGGCAGCCCGACCAAGCAGGGCAAGCACGACCAGCTCGCCGGCGGCACCCAGGTCGTCAAGGGCTGACGCGAGGGTCGGGCGTCAGATCACCAGTCCGAGCACCAGTACCAGGATCAGCCCGGTGACCGACAGCACGGTTTCCATGATCGACCACGACTTGATGGTCTGACCGACGCTCATCCCGAAGTACTCCTTCACCAACCAGAAGCCGGCGTCGTTGACGTGGGAGAAGAACAGCGAGCCTGCGCCGACGGCGAGCACGATCAGAGACACCTCGCCGGTGCTCATGCCTTCGACCAGGCCCAGCATCAGCGAGGACGCGGTGATCGTGGCGACGGTCGCCGAACCCGTGGCGAGCCGGATCAGCACGGCAAGCACCCAGGCGAGCAGGATGGCCGAGACGTTGGCCGCGGTGGCCCACTCCGCCAACTTCGTCCCGATGCCGGTGTCGACGAGCACCTGCTTGAACCCGCCGCCCGCGGCGACGATGAGGATGATGCCCGCGACAGGCGGAAGCGACGTCTCGAGGCACTTGGCGATCTGATCGCGGGTCATGGCCGCACCGCGACCCAGGGTGAACATGCCCACCACCACCGCGATCAGCAGCGCCATCAGCGGGCGGCCGAGGATGTCGAAAGTCTGTCGCAGAAGGTTGTTCTCGTCCTCGATGAAGATGTCGACCAGGGCCTTGCCCATCATCAGCGCGACCGGAAGCAGCACCGAGAACAAGGTGACACCGAAGCTCGGGCGCTGGCGTTGCGTGCGGGTGGCGGTCTGCGTTGCGGCCCCGGCCCCTCCGGCTTCGACCTCTCCTGCCGCGGCGCCGGCTCCGCCGTTGCCTCCGAAGTCGTCGGCGTCGAACCGGTCGGGCACGTCGACGACGACCCACCGCCCGGCGAGGCGACCGAACAGCGGTCCGGCCACGATCACCGTCGGGATCGCGACGGCAACGCCGAGCGCCAGGGTGATACCGAGGTCCGCGCCGAGAAGGTCGATCGCGGTGAGAGGCCCCGGATGGGGCGGCACCAGTCCGTGCATGGCGGAAAGGCCTGCCAGCGCCGGGATTCCAACCGTGATCAGTGACAGTTGGGAGCGCTTGGCCACCAGGTAGATCACCGGCATCAGCAGCACGAGGCCGATCTCGAAGAACATCGGCAACCCGATGATGGCGCCGACCAGCGCCATCGCCCATGGCAACGCCCTGGGTGACGCGTGGCCGACGATGGTGTCGACGATCTCGTCGGCACCGCCG
Source organism: Mycobacterium sp. (assembly GCA_035279185.1). GTDB lineage: Bacteria > Actinomycetota > Actinomycetes > Mycobacteriales > Mycobacteriaceae > Mycobacterium. The sequence continues at coordinate 4,698 of DATEIG010000015.1, read as the reverse complement.
GAGTCGGCGAGCAGTTTGGCGAACATCGCGCCGAGTGCGATCAGCACGCCGACGCCCGCAGCCGTGGTGCCGAACCCGTCGGCGAAGGACTCGAGGACGTCACCGATGTTGACGCCCGCCACGATGCCGACGGTCAGCGCGCCGAAGATCAGCGCGAGGAACGGATGCAGTTTGGCGATCGTGATCAGCACGACGATCAGCGCGATACCCGCGAGCGCGGCGAGCACGAGTTGCCAGCCGGCGGCTACGGGTTCGGCCAACTCGGTGTCGGCCGCCAGGACGGTGAGTGCCGGTGTCATGTGTTCTCCTGTTCGGTTGCGCGCGAATCCGATAGCGCTAGATAGCTTTCGATGATGGAGTCGATGTCCTGGTCGACGTCGATGGTGACGCCGCGTTCGTCATCGGTGAGCGGCTCGAGGGTCTCGAACTGCGAGGCGAGCAGCGACGCGGGCATGAAGTGACCCGGGCGGCTGGCCTGTCGCCTGCCGATCACCTCGGGCGAACCGGCGAGGTGCAGGAAGATGACGTCGCTGCAGTGCCGCCGCAGTTGCTCGCGATACGTCCGCTTCAGCGCCGAGCAACTCATCACGCCGCCGTCGACGCAGCGCGCGGCGAGCCACTCCCCGATGGACTCGAGCCACGGATACCGGTCGTCGTCGTTCAGGGGTTGGCCCGCCGTCATCTTCGCGATGTTCGCGGGCGGGTGGAAGTCGTCGGCGTCGGCGAACGGCACGCGGATCCGCTGTGCCAACGCAGCGCCCACCGTCGACTTACCGGAGCCGGAAACGCCCATCACGACGATCGGTGACCCCATCAACTCCACCTACCCTCTTGTGCCTGACGTCACACAGATTGCCTCAATAAGCATACGATTGCAAGCCCATCACGAAAAGATATGTTCTTAGTCGTCCTCAGCAAACGTATGACAACATGTATCTGTGGCTTCGCCCTCAAACGTCGGCGCCTTGCACCGCAATCTGCTGACGGCCCTCGGCACCGGGATCGCGTCCGGGAAGTACCCGGCGGGTCAGGTGCTCACGCTCGACGGCGTCAGCGCGGAGCACGGCGTTTCCCGCAGCGTCGCCCGCGAGGCCATCCGCGTGCTCGAGTCGATGGGCATGGTCGCCTCGCGCCGGAGGGTCGGGATCACGATCCAGCCGTCGGACAAGTGGAACGTCTTCGATCCGGTGGTGATCCGCTGGCGCCTCGAATCCGACGATCGCGCAGACGTTCTGGTGTCGCTGTCGGAGTTGCGGCGGGGTTTCGAGCCCGCGGCGGCCGCACTGGCCGCGCGCCGGGCCGACCCGCACCAGTGCCGCATTCTGGCGGCGGCGGTGTCGGATATGGTGATTCACGGGCGGGCGGGCGATTTGGAGTCATATTTGTTGGCGGACAAGGTTTTCCACCGCACCCTGCTCGAGGCCAGCGGCAACGAGATGTTCCGCGCACTGAACGACGTGGTGGCCGAGATCCTCACCGGCCGAACCCATCACCACATGATGCCGACAACTCCCAACCCCGTTGCCATCGAGCTCCATGACCAGGTTGCGCGCGCCATCCGGCTTCGCGACGAGGCGGCCGCCGAGCGCGCCATGCGCGCGATCATCGACGAGGCCGCCACTGCGGTCGCCGACGAGAACACACGGACAACACCGTGATGGTCTGTGCCCTATGAGAAGGAGACAGTGACGACTATGCGGCCCTCCCGTGACTCACGGCTGGCACGACGATTCTTCGACCGGTTCGAACCGGTACACGCCGTCACCTACTTCTCCCCGGAGAGCAGGGCGGCGTTGGACGGTCTCGGCTACCGCGGATTCTGGATGGGGTACTTCGCGGCCAGGTCCGCGCCGCTCGGGATGGTGCCCACCCAGGTCGTCACCGCCCTGTTCTACAACTTCGCCCCCGCCAGGGTCGCCAAGGCGCTGCCCGCCGCGTGGGAGGTCGCCCCACCCGAGGCGGCACTGCGCGCCCGGCAGGACTCCGCCGTCGCGACCCTGCGCCGCTACGGGCTGACCGACGACGCCGTCCGCACCGCCGCCGACCTCGCCGCCAAGGCTGCGCGCGAAGCACCGCTCGACGGCAGACCGCTGTTCGCGGCGAACGCGGCGCTGCCGTGGCCCGACGAACCGCTCGGCGCGCTGTGGCATGCGACCACGCTCCTGCGCGAGCAACGCGGCGACGCGCACGTCGCGGTGCTGAGCTCGGTGGGACTCTCCGGCCGCGAATGCAATGTGCTGCACGCAGTGGCCGGGCGCGTCCCGAAAGAGATGATCATGCGGAGCCGGGACTACGACGATGCGCAGTGGCACGACGTCGAGGACCGACTGAGGCAACGGGGCCTCCTCGATGAGTCCGGCGGCTTGACCGAAGCGGGCCGCGATCTCAAGCAGCGCGTCGAGGACACCACCGACGAGTTGGCGCTCGGCGCCCTCGACGCGCTCGACGACCGCGAGGTCGAGCAGTTGTTCGCCGCTCTCACCCCGATCGCCCGCACAGTCGTGGCGGCCGGAGACGTACCCGCCGCCACACCCATGGGCCTCAACCGCGACGACCTGGACAGCGACAGCGCCGGGCTGTAGCGACTACTTCTTGACGGGGTCGTGCCCCCAGTTCATCAGCGAGTAGCGCCAGGCGGAGTCCGTCACGTCGCCTGAGGGGCGTTGCGCCAGATGGCGTTTGGTGTAGCCCACGACCTTGCGCATGTGTGCGTAGTCGCCGTCGGACAGGTCCGCCTTCTTCGCCTCGAGGATCTTGATGATGCGCCGGCCGCTCTCGTGGCCGGTCGATTCGCCGCCGCCTTCCGACTTCTGGCCGACGGACTTCGACTCGTCGGTGTCGAGCCACTTCTCGAGTTCGCTCGCGGTCATGTTGACGGCGTCGTCGAACTCCCTCTTGGTGTCGTCGTTGCCGGCTTCGTCACTGGACACCGGCGGTCACTTCTTCTTCAGCGCGTCGGGCTTGTGCACCGCGTCGCCGCCGCTCTTGTCGCTGCGGACCTTGTACTGAGGCTCGTCCTTGGACGCGCGGACCGTGCGCCCTGCTTCCTCGGTGTCCGAGGTGATCTTCTTCTCGACGGTGCCCTCGGCCGTGCTGCCGTGGCTCTGCCAGGTGACCTTGTCGCCCTTCTTGAACTCTTTGCTCATGGTCGCTATCTACCCGGTGCAGGTGCAGGCATGCACGACGACGTGTGGGGTCAACGAAATGTCATATTTTCGTCGTGTCAGCGCGGCGCGTACATGATGATCCCCACGCCCGCGAGGCAGATGACGGCGCCGGCGACATCCCAGCGGTCCGGCCGAAACCCGTCGGCAGCCATGCCCCACAGAAGCGAACCGGCGATGAAGACGCCGCCGTACGCGGCGAGCACCCGGCCGAAATGCGCATCCGGCTGAAAGGCCGCGACGAATCCGTATGCCCCGAGCGCGATGACGCCCGCACCGATCCACAACCATCCGCGGTGCTCCCGGACGCCCTGCCAGACGAGCCATGCGCCGCCGATCTCGAGCAGCGCGGCGAGCACGAACAGTGCGATCGACTTCGCGACCATCACCGCTGGTTTCGGTTCCACTCCAGCCAACCGACGCCTGTGCGGCCGTCGCCGGTGGTCACCGTCGCCCAGGCGCGCGGGAAGTTGCTGACCCGACCGTCGACCGATGTCAGGAGAACCGGTGCGTGGCCCATGATCCGTACCTCGGCGGTCATACCCGCCGGCCCGAGCCTCAGCGCCGTGGCAACGGGCAGTTCGTCGGCGCCGAACTCCTCGGTGGCTGTCACCGATCCGAGTTCGATCAGCGGCGCGCCCGGCGGCTGCACATAGCCGACGCCCATCGGCGGTGCCCCGGGGATGCGCAGGTCGACTCCGTGCAGATGGGTCCCGTCGTGCAGATGCAGTGCGCTCCACACCCACTCCATGCTCCACCAGTCCCGCACGCCCCATGAGTGGTCACGTTGACCGGCGACGTCGGACACCTCGACGGTCACGTCGCCGAAAGCGACCGTGCCCGACACCGTGCACGGGATCTCGTAGCGGGGCGTCAGGCGGTACTGATAGGGCGTGCCGACAGTCGTCCACAGCAGATCCATCGACACGTCGACCGGTCGCCCCGGCTCGTCCCGCAACAGCGCCGCCGGGTCGTCGTAGGCCCGACCGCTGCCCGTCAGCCGAACCCGGTACGCCTGCAGAGGCTCGGTGGCGCCGTGGGTCAATTCGATTGTGGTGGTGTGCACTTCGGCCGGGTCCGCCGGCAGCGCGACCTCGAAGTCGTTCACCGCAACGGTCGGCATGCCGGGTCCGCACAGCAGCGCATTGACCCAGGCGATGTTCTCGTTGGGCATCAGGCCGAGCCGGAACCAGCCACCGATGGACTGCCCCTCGTCGACGAAGTCGGCATACCAACTCTCGCTCCACAGCGGCTCGACGCCGGGCGGGTGCGCGCCCTCGTCGTCCGCGCTCGGGCACAGCGGGTCCGGTGCGGCGGGGGCGGGAAGAGTCGCCAGCGCGTCGGTGTCGAGCACATGCTGGCTGTGCCTGCGCAACATCGTCATGAACATCTCGTCGCCGCGGTCGGTGCGCTCGACGAGCATCGACGAGACGATCGCCATCATGACCCCGAAGAAGGACTGGCGGCGTACGCCCTCGCGAACGTCGTCGAGGCCGAGCACCGTATCCGGCCCGAGCGCCGCGTGATACTCGGC
>DATEIG010000014.1:0-3749 GCA_035279185.1 Mycobacterium sp. | reverse complement strand
CCACCGGCCACACCCATCTCACCCACCCCGGCAGCCGCGCCCTGTTCCCCAACTGGAACACCACCACCGCAGCGCTACCCCAGCCCCCAACACCCACACCATCAACGCCCACCCGCGCCCAGAAGATGCCACTGCGACAACAAACCAGAGCCGCCCAACGCAAAACCCGCATCCACGCCGAACGCAAACACAACACCACCGACCCGCCGTTCTGACCTAGCCTGGCGATCATGGCCCTTTCCAAGGAAGAACGCGAACAGTTTCTGGCCGAGCCGCACGTTGCCGCGTTGTCGGTGAGCGCGGGCGACAAGCGCGGCCCGCTGACCGTGCCGATCTGGTATCAGTACAGCCCCGGCGGTGAACCGTGGATTCACACCGGCGCGGGCTCGCGAAAACATCGCCTCATCGAGACCCAAGGTGAGTTCACGCTGATGGTGGATCGCGTCGAACCGACCGTTCGGTATGTCGCAGTCGATGGTCCGGTCAGTCGCATCGAGCCGGCAACAGACGAGCAACTCGTCGAAATGGTCAAGCGTTACCTCCCGCCCGAAGCCGTGGACGGCTACCTGGAGTTCGCGCGCCGCGAGCACGGCGAAGGCGTGACGATCTACATGAAGCCGGAGCACTGGATCTCATCGGATCTCGGGTCGATCTGACGTGGGCTCGCGGCAGCTGCTGTTCCGGACGTTCTATCGTTTCGGCTTCACGCCGTGGGACGGTCATCCGCTGCCGACGAGCCTGCAGAACCTGATCGAGGGCGATGCCGCGCTGTCGCCGGGTACGGCACTGGACATCGGCTGCGGCACCGGCGACAACTCGATCTATCTCGCCGAGCACGGGTGGCAGGTCACCGGTGTGGACTACGTGCAGAAAGCAGTCGACAAGGCGCGGGCGAAAGCGTCGGCGAAAGGCGTCGACGTCCGCTTCGAGCAGGCCGACGTCACCCGGCTGTGCGAGGAGAACATCGGGTCGGGATTCGCGCTCATCGTCGACAACGGCTGTCTGCACGGGATGAGCGACGAGGACCGTCATGATTACGTGCGAGAGGTGACGGCGGCAGCGGCACCCGACGCGCGGCTTCTGCTCGTCGAGTTCATTCCCGGCGGCTCCCGCGGAGTGCCGGGCATCGAACCGTCGGAGGTCGCGGAGCGATTCGAGGGTGCCTGGACGCTGCTGTCTTCGGGGCGTGAACCCGCGATGAACCACAACGGCAAGGACGCAGGCAGGTACTACTTGCTCGCGCGCGCGTCGTAGAGCGCCGTGACGGCGGGGATGCTCACCTTCAACGCCGGATTGCGCGGGAGCTCGTCGACGACGGTGAACGCGACCGGCACGTTGTAGACCGGAAGCGCGCCGCGGACAAGCTCTTTCAGCTCCTCCTCGGTGGGTACAGGCTCGCCCGCCACCAGCTCGATGGCGGCGAACGGCACCTGACCGAGACGCGCATCGGGCACACCGACCACGCAGGCGTCGCGCACGGCGGGATGCGAGATCAACACCGCCCGCACCGATTCCGGCAGGACCTTGAAGCCGCCGCGGTTGATGGCGCCGTCCGCACGTCCGTGCAGCGTGACGAAGCCGTCCTCGTCGATCGAGGCGATGTCGGTGGTGCGGATCCAGTCGTCGCTGATCGCGGCGATGTACGCCTCGAGCAGTCCGCGCTCACCGACGGGTAGCTCGACACCGGTGTCGGGGTCGACGATGCGCAAACCGGTGTCCGGCAGCGCCCTGCCGACACTGTTGCGTTTGGATGCGCCGAACTCACGGTCCATCTCCGGGGTCCACGCGCACAGTGAGCCGGCGAATTCCGTTGCGCCGTAGGCGAGTTTGACCGGTATGCCGTAGTGGGCCTCGAACTCATCGCGGGTCTCCGGATCCAGGGGGCCGGACGCGCTGATCAGGAACTCGAGCGACGACAGATCCTCCTTCGGGACGTCGGCGTCGAGCAGCATGCGGATCACCGCGGGTTGCACACCGGATCTCTTGATGCCGTGTGTCTTGACGGCGTTGACCCAGCTGTCGACGGTGAACCGCTCCAGGATGACGATCCGCCTGCTGTTGTATGCGCCGGCGATCAGCTGGCAGACCCCGATGCCACCGAACTGCCAGTACGAGAACTCCGGCGGCGCGCCTGGCGGCGCGGCTTCGCCGCTGGTGACGCTGAAGACGGTCCGCTCCAGCACCCGCGTCTTGATCGACTGCCGCTTCGGCGGCCCGGTGGTGCCACTGGTCAAAATCTGCAGCGCCACACCGGGTTCGTGCTCTGCATGAGCGCGGCTGCCGTCGCGACGCTCGAGCCCCGCCACTGCGCGGACAAGAGGCGGTTGCATCGACAGCGCCACACCCGCACTACCCGCGCGCTTGGCCGCGGTGGCGACCTCGTCGGTCCAGTCCTGTTCGTCGGCCACGATCGCCGACAGGTTGAGCTTCTCGACGTCGCGGCCTATCGCCTCGGCCGACTGGAACGAGTAGATCATCGAGACGGTTCGGCCCGCCGCGATGAACCCGAGGATGGCCGCGGCATGCGGAAGCCGGTTGCGGACCACCAGCCCCACCGGTGCCTCGTCAGCCACCCCCGCGTCGCGCAGCAGAGCCGCGATCGCGTCGACGTAGGCGGTCACGTCGTCGCCCGAGTACCAGCGACCCTCGAACTCGATACACTGCCCGTCGCCGTAGCCGGCGAGGGCTGCGGCGAACCGTTCGGTAAAGGGCTCGGTCACCGCGCCAATCTAGCGCGAGCAGAACCTACGTCAGCGACGCCGGCGGGTTGAAGCGCTCGCCGTACTTCGCGGCCAGTTCCTTGGCCCGCGCCACGAAGGCGTCCTTGCCGGTGCCACCGGCGCCCTGGTAGCCGACGATGAACTGCGCGCTACCGCCGGTGTACGGCGGGAACCCGATGCCCATGATCGAGCCGATGTTGGCGTCGGCGGTCGACGTCAGCACACCCTCGTCGAGGCACTTCTGGGTTTCCAGCGCCTCGGCGAACAGCATGCGGTCGATCATGTCCTGCAGCGGAAGCTCCGTCGAGCCGGACTTGAACGTCTCGGCCAGCCCCGGCCACAGACCGGTGCGCTTTCCGTCGACGTACTCGTAGAAGCCCGCGCCCTTCAACCGCGACGGACGCCCGATCTCGATCATCTTCTCGACGACGGCCTCTGCCGGGTGCGGCGTGTAGGTGCCACCCTCGTCCTCGACACCCTTGCGGGAGGCGACGGCGATCTTGTGCATCAGCTCCAGGTTGAGCTCGTCGGACAGCTGCAGCGGCGGTGCCGGGTAGCCGGCCTGCGAACCCGCCTGCTCGATGCTGGCCGGCGCGACACCCTCGCCCAGCATGGCCAGCGCCTCGTTGACGAACGTGCCGATAACGCGGCTGGTGAAGAAGCCGCGGCTGTCGTTGACCACGATCGGCGTCTTGCCGATGGCCAGCGTGTAGTCGAACACGCGGGCCAGGGCTTCGTCGGAGGTCTTCTCGCCCTTGATGATCTCGACGAGCGGCATCTTGTCCACCGGCGAGAAGAAGTGAATGCCGATGAAGTCCTCCTGCCGCTTCACGCCGGTGGCCAGGCCGGTGATCGGTAGCGTCGAGGTGTTGGACCCCAGCACGGCGTTGGGCTCGACGACGTCCTCGATCTCCTGGAACACCTTGTGCTTGAGCTCCTGGCTTTCGAAGACCGCCTCGATGACGAAGTCGACGCCCTTGAAGTCGGCGGCGTCGGCCGTCGGGGTGATGCGGGCCAGCAACGCGTCGG
>DATEIG010000013.1:0-5046 GCA_035279185.1 Mycobacterium sp. | reverse complement strand
GGGGATACCGACGAAGTCGGCGCCCACCTGCCCCGCGTTGGCCCAGATGTGGAGCGCACTGCAGGTGCCCGCGGAGACCGCTGCGCGCGGAGCCACGGCGGCGACCGAGTCACGGAACGCGACGAACACGGAGTCGGCGTTCGCGCGGACGAACAGGCCGCTCTTGGTCGCGTCGGTGGCGTCCTTGGGCACCGTGGACAGCACGAGGCCGCCGCTGGCGGGCAGCGTCGCGATGGCCGTGCACGGGATCGAGATGTCGAGCGCCTGCGGGGCGCCGGACACCAGCGGCGCCGTGATGTCGGAGACCATCCCGTCGGGAGCCGGTGCCTGCGGCCAGGTGATCGTCGCGGTGGTCTGCTTCACCGGCAGCAGCGGCACCACGGCGCACAGCAGCACACCGGCGATACCTGCCACGACGGCGACGAGTCGGGCGATGTCGGACCGGCGGGTCCGCTCGGAGTCGTCGCGTGGCACGAGGGTCGATGGTAGGCGAAGGAGCTAATGGCGCAGCGGCGCCGGGCTCCACAGGCCGCTTCGCGTGGCCGAACCGAGATCCAGCCGTGCCGGCTCAGCGTCGCGGTAGTACGGCGTGAACTGCTGGAGTTCGCCCCAGTCGCGGAACCAGTCGTCCTTCAGATAGCTCGGAACTGTGGTCGCGCGCAGCAGCAGTTCGCTGATGCCGAGCGGGCCGCCACCCACGTTGTCCATCACCGGCGAGTTGGCCTCGGCGCCGAACCTGTCGGGCATGATCCGCCACTTGGGCACCTCCATGACGCCGTTCTGGTGGTCGAACGGTCGCTGGCACGGGAAGGCCATGCCGACGAGCCAGTCGAGCAGCACCGGGTCCGTCGAGCCGACGACGTCCTGCAGGGTGCGCAGCTCGGGGATCCGCGGCGGCGTCACCGCGATCCAGTGCTGCGGCGCGAGGTCGTCGTCCGTGGCGACGAGGCGAACCTGCGTCGCTTCGGCGGGGATGGCGCCGAGCGGCGCGCGCAGGTTGCGCCAGGCGGGCGGGGAGCCGACGTCCGCGAAGCTGAATCCGCCCTTCGGCTCGCCGTCGTCGCCCGCCCACTGCATGACGAAGTCGCCGGGGTCGAAACGGCCCGCGGCCGACACCACCAGGATCGACGACGACCGGTCCCGCTCGGCCCAGTCGGCGGGCAGCCGGTACCACGCCGACCGCAGCACCGAGGGCTGCTGTGTGCCGCTGCGCCAGCTGCCCATCACCGGGGTGCGCGCGGGGTCGAGGTTGAACGGCAGCCGGGCGCGCGACCCGTTGATGCCCACGCCTGCGGTGGTGCCGCCTTCGGTGCCGCTCTGGTTGCTCTCCTGCTGGTCGCCCTCGGGGCTGTCGGCGAAGTTGCTCGACGTGCCCGGCCCGCCGCCGATCAGCTCGTCGGCGGAGAGGTTGGTCGGGATGCTGTTCGGACCGAACCCCTCGGTCGTCGGCCCGTCGAGCGCGTCGCCGGGTGACGCGCCGACAGGGGTCAGCATGCCCGCGTTCGCGTTCTGTTCGACCATGACGTAATCGGCGAGCCCGCAGCGCTTCCCCGTGAGTGCGCCGAGGTTGGAGCGGCCCACCGAGTACGCCGGGTACAGGTCGGTCATCCCCAGCGTCAGCGACAGGACTTCGAAGACGACGAGCAGCCACGACGCAATCGCCAACGGGGACTGCAGGATTCGAGTCAGTCGCCGTCCGCTTCCATCCGGCGGCGAACGGTCGGCGCCGTAGAAGTGGAACCAGGCCGCCACCAGAAGCGCGAGGACGGCGAGGCCGAGAAGCATGGTGGTGAAGCCGAAGTGCCATTCGGGGAACTGATTCGACCATGGCACACCGAAGTTGGAGACGTACCACCAGCCGTTGACGCTGGCGAATGACAGCGCCATGACGAACAGCACCGCGGCGGCGAACATCGCCCGGTTGCGCCGCGACGTCATCGCCGCTGCGGTGACCGCCACGGCGGCGAGCGCTCCCAGCGACCCCGCCAGCCCGGCGAACACCCCGAAGTGGTGCGTCCACTTGGTTGGGGTGAACATCATGGCCAGGAACGAGATGATCGTGATGCCGATGATGCGTCGGCTCGGACCGGCCGCCGTCCCCGGAATCCTGCCCTTGCGCAACGTCATCGCGACCGACACCGCGAGTGCGAGCAGCAGCGTCAGCACCCCGAAACGCCGGGCGACGGAGCCGTCGGGGGTGGCCATGAACAGTCGCTCGTAGCGGATGTGTTCGTCGAACCAGCTGAGGCTCGGGCCCACGGCGGACTTGAACGTGCTGGCCTGGATTTCGGCGGCGAACGTCTGGTCGCGGAAGATCAGGAAGATGGTGACGGTGCACGCGGCGAGCACCGGAGCCAGCAGCGCCAGGTAGCCGAACCGCGAGGTATGGCTCGCCACAATGGTTTTCAGTGGGCCGACGGCGACGAGCAGTGCGCCGACGGCGGCGATTCCTGTCGGTCCGGAGAAGATCGTGAGTGCGCCGATAATGACGGCGATCGCGACGGGCAGCACGCGGCTGGTGGCGACCCCGCGCTCGACCGAGCACCACGTGAGCAGGATTCCGAGCGCGATGATCGGCTCTGGCCGCAGGCCGTTGTTGAGCGGAAGCCAGAACGCCAGGAACATGCCTGCCGCAGTCCATTTCGCGGCGGGGTTCGTCTTGACGGCATGGCCGAGGCGCGGGATCACCTCGCGGCTGATGACCCACCAGCAGGTGAGCGCCATCAGGAGCGTCGGGAGTCGGACCCACACACTGTTGGTGCTGACGTGCGACCAGAGGGCGAGCAGGTCGTAGTACCAGCCGAACGGCGCCTCGGGGGTGCCGAACCAGCGGTAGTAGTTCGCCATGTAACCGGCGTGCTCGGACACCCTGGCCATCGTGAGGATGTAGCCGTCGTCAGAGGTGTTGGCGCCGACGAAGTGCCACCACACGAGCACGGCGATGACGAGCGCGTCCAGCGGCCTGATCGACCACCACCGCGGCGGCAGGAACCGCCGGTGGCGCATGCCGTCGGCGGTGTCGAGCACGTGCAGCGCGCCAAGGGCGATGACCGTCATCAGCACCCCGACGATCATCACGACGAGCTTCAGCAGCGTGGGCGAGGTGCTGTAGCGGGAGTCCACGGTCGCCGAGAACTGCAGGCCCGGCGGTGCGGGTCCGACGAGATCGGTGAAGACGCCGACGATCTGGGGGCGGAAGTCGTAACCGCTGCGCTCGCCGCGCAGAGGCTCCCCGGGATCGCTGGTGTTGGGTCCGTTGACGAGGCCGACGAATTCACCGGTGACCTTGTCCGCGTGCGCGGTGAACGTCAGCTTCTCGCATGCCGGGCTCAGCACCTGGCTCAGCGGCGCGCTGACGACCGGGGTGTTGCGGACGATGACGAGGAGATCGTTGTTGACCCGCTCGATCAGCAGGCCGCGGTCGACGGCTTTGGGTGCCTGCTTGGGCACCGTCGACAGCAGAACGGTCCTGCCGGCGTTCTCCGGACCGGCAAGGCCTGCGGCGGCCGAACAGGGGATGGTGATGTCGAGGTCGGTGGCCACGTAGCCGATCAGCGGCGCGTCGACGCTTCGCAGCACGCCGTTCTGCGGCCAGTTGATCTCGGCGGTGGTCTGCTTGACGGGCAGAAACGGGGTGGCGACGGCAAGTGCGGCACCGAGCAGTCCGGCGATGATGGCGACCAGCCGCGCGGTGCGGTGATTCGTCTCCAACGCCCCGTTCCCGACCACGGGGGTTGATGGTAATTGGCTCGATTGAGCGGGTGTGTCGACGGCCATCACTGGGCTCCCGGCGTCCGGATCGCCACGACGAAGGGCCCGATGTCGGAGACGCTCCACCGCGGGTCGTCGAACAGCGCCGCGTCGAGTGTCACGTGGTAGCGGCGGACGTTGGGCTGGTTGGGGTAGACGTCGGCGGCCAACCGGAGCGTGTAGGCGTCGTCGGAATCACCGGCACCGCCTCGTCGCATCAGGAACACCGCGGGCGGTTCCCACGGGAGCTTGTCGAGTTCGTCGATCAGCTGGTCGGGCCGTTCCAGCCGCGACCACCGTTCGATGGTTGCCGCGCGCTCGTCGAACTGCGCCAGCGGGTTGGCGTAGTGCGACGTCAGGCCTTGGAAGCCGTAATAGGGGTAGTAGGACAGGAAGCTGTAGTCGGCGGTCAGCACGACGGTCTCGTCGCGCGGCTTGCCGGTCACCTCGAGGATCTTGGCGTCGATCTCGCGGTAGTACTTCTCGGCGCCCGGTGGGCGGCGGTCGGCGCGCTGCCCGTAACCGTCGGTGTCGGTGTAGGCGACGACGATGTCGGAGCGCAGCACATCGGGGATGTCCTGGGCGAACGTCATCGCACCGACGGCGCCGATCACGCCGGCGGCCACCACTATCCGGCGGTTGGTGTGCTCGCTGTACCGTCGCGCGGTCGCGAGAGCGAACTCGACGAACCCGAATGCGCCTGCGACGGTGAGAAGAACCGTCAGCGGCGGCTGCAACCGGAACGACAGCAGCGTGGTGCCCGCAAGTGTGGTGAGCATCGACAGCAGTGACCAGGCGTAGACGGCGACGACGCCGAACGCGAGAGCGGCCGCTCGTGTCGAGGTGCGGGCCCGGACGACGAGCCACACCGTGCCGAGCATGCACAGAGCGCCGAGGAGGGTGAACTCGAGCATCGGGAACGCCAGTTCCGCACCGTCGGGGGGCAGGTAGTGCATGGCAGTCCCGGAGTCGGCCCGCGTGCCACCTGCTGCCGCGAGAAGGAAGGGTGCCCAACCGATCAGCGCGACCGCGGTTGCGATGACGGCTGTGACGGCAAGCCGCGCGAGGGGTTCGGCGCTGCGGCGTGCGACGGCAATCGACACCGCCATGATGACGACGACGAAGGCGGCGTAGCCGAGCAGAAGTGTGTAGAACAGGGCGGCCACGCCGAGGAAGACACCGACGCCGACGACGGCTGCCCAGCCGCCGCCACGCGATCGGCCGCGCAGCCCCGACCACGCCAGCACCAGGACGGGCGGCAGCAGGGCGGTGATCGCGGCGGCATAGGGCTCGGCG
>DATEIG010000012.1:0-13292 GCA_035279185.1 Mycobacterium sp. | reverse complement strand
AAAGTGCTGCTGGTCGAAGTCGAAGGGCGCCAAGGCATTGCGCAGCTCTTCGATGTACCGCCGCTGCCCTACGAGGAGGTCAAGATCGCGACCGCCGACGGCGGCGGCACGGTCAACGCGCTGGCGATCGACATCGAAGCCGCCTTCCTCGAGTACCTGGAGATGTTCTACAACCTCGGGCTGGCAGGCCGGGCGATGCGGCGGATCGGCGCCGTGGAGTTCGCCACGACGATCGCGCCCGGTCTGCGCGACGTGCTGCTCACCGGCAAGATCCGCGAGATCGTGACCCGGGGCGAGAAGGGCAAGCAGCCGGTCTACGACGCCGTCGTGGTCGATTCCCCTCCGACCGGACGCATCGCGCGGTTCCTCGACGTGACCAAGGCGGTGTCGGATCTGGCCAAGGGCGGCCCGGTGCACTCGCAGGCCGAGAGCGTCATCAAGGTGTTGCACTCCGAGACGACTGCGATCCATCTGGTGACGCTGCTGGAAGCCCTGCCGATGCAGGAAACGCTCGAGGCGATCGACGAGTTGCAGGAACTCGATCTGCCGATCGGCAGCGTCATCGTCAACCGCAACATCCCGGCCTACCTGTCCCCCGACGCATTGGCCAAGGCGGCCGAAGGCGACATCGACGCCGACACGGTTCGGGCCGATCTGGCCAGGACGGGAATCACGTTGTCGGACAACGATTTCGCTGGGCTGCTGACCGAGGCCATCCAGCATGCGACCAGGATCGCCGCCCGCGCGGAGAGCGCTGAGCAGCTCGAGGAGTTCAAGGTGCCGAGGCTCGAACTTCCCGCCATACCCGATGGTGTCGACCTCGGCAGCCTGTACGAACTCGCCGAAGCGCTCAACAATCAGGGCGTTCGATGATCGCAGTGAATCGGACCGAAGGAGCAGGTCGATGAGCACCACGCCGCCCGCCCTGGACATGGCGTCGATCCTGTCCGACACCTCCAATCGCGTCGTGGTCTGTTGCGGCGCAGGCGGTGTCGGCAAGACCACCACCGCAGCGGCGATGGCTCTGCGCGCCGCCGAATACGGCCGTACGGTCGTCGTGCTGACCATCGACCCCGCCAAGCGGCTCGCCCAGGCGCTGGGCATCAAGGACCTCGGGAACACTCCGCAGCGGGTTCCGCTGGCGCCCGAGGTGTCCGGTGAGCTGCACGCGATGATGCTCGACATGCGGCGCACGTTCGACGAGATGGTCATCCAGTATTCGGGACCCGAACGCGCACAAGCGATTCTGGACAACCAGTTCTACCAGACCGTCGCCACCTCTCTTGCGGGCACGCAGGAGTACATGGCGATGGAGAAGCTCGGCCAGCTGCTGGCCGAGGATCGCTGGGACCTGGTCGTCGTCGACACGCCTCCGTCGCGCAACGCGCTGGACTTCCTGGACGCGCCGAAGCGGTTGGGCGGCTTCATGGACAGCAGGCTGTGGAAGCTGCTGCTCGGTCCTGGCCGCGGCATCGGCAAGTTGGTGTCGGGCGCGATGGGGCTGGCCATGCGGGCACTGTCGACGGTCCTCGGCTCGCAGATGCTCTCCGACGCGGCGGCATTCGTGCAGTCGCTCGACGCCACCTTCGGCGGCTTCCGGGAGAAGGCCGACCGCACCTACGAGTTGTTGAAGCGGCGCGGCACCCAGTTCGTGGTCGTTTCGGCCGCCGAACCGGACGCTCTGCGCGAAGCCTCGTTCTTCGTCGACCGGTTGTCCGAGGAACACATGCCGTTGGCGGGTCTGATCCTCAACCGCACTCATCCGACGTTGACGTCGCTGCACGCCGACAAGGCCACCGAGGCCGCGGACACGCTTGCCGCCGAGGATCCCGAGTCGTTGACCGCGGCGGTGCTGCGGATCCACGCCGCGCGGGCGAGCACCGCCAAGCGGGAGGTGCGACTGCTGTCGCGGTTCACCGGCGCCAATCCGCACGTGTCGATCGTGGGGGTGCCGTCGTTGCCGTTCGACGTGTCAGATCTCGAGGCGCTGCGGGCGATCGCCGATCAGATCACCGGCGATGTAGAGGCCGCCTGACGCGAGACGGCCGGGTTGCTCTAGACGGCGCTGCGATGTTTGCGCTGGGCGGTGAAGAAGTCAGCCCAGGAAACGACATCGGGGTGCTGCTTGAGCAGTGCGCGACGCTGCCGCTCGGTCATCCCTCCCCAGACACCGAACTCGACGCGGTTGTCGAGGGCATCGGCGCCGCATTCCAGGATCACCGGGCAGTGCCTGCAGATGACCGCGGCTTTGCGCTGGGCTGCGCCACGAACGAACAATTCGTCGGGGTCGGCCTGTCGGCATCGAGCCTGGGATACCCACGCAATACGGGCCTCGGCTTCGGCGCCTTGGACCAAACTGCTGGGAAGAGAAGTGGTAGTAGTCCTGCGCGCAACAGCCCGTGTGCTCGACACCAGCGTTTCCCCTTAAGTCAAGCCGCCGTTACTTGACGGCCCAGTCCCTCGGTGTAGAACGCTGATGCGATCTACGCCACATTGCGCAGGTCTTTGTTACCTGAATCGCACTGTAGGTACAAGCTAGGTGGTCACAGGGTATTTACGCAACAGTTTGTTTGCCCCTTTTTTGGCACACCCGTCCAGACTCGCCGGGCCGGCGCTTCGCAAAATGGACCTCGATCGCGTTTATGCTGGCAATCTTGGGTGCGCGGGGCGAGACCGGGCGCCGACCTAGTTACTCTGTAGGGCATGCCGGAACCCTCGCCGAACCGACCGCCGGCGACGGTCACGGTCATCAAGCTGGCGTGGTGTTGCCTTCTGGCGAGCGTGATCGCCGCAGGATTGATGTTTCCGGTCGTCGGCGGGTTCGGCCTGATGTCCAACCGCGCCTCCGATGTGGTTGCTAACGGGTCGGCCCAACTCGTCGAGGGCGAGGTGCCCGGGGTGTCGACGATGGTGGACGCCAAGGGCAACGTCATCGCGTGGCTGTACTCGCAGCGCCGCTTCGAGGTGCCGGGCGATCAAATTGCGAACACCATGAAGCTGGCGATCGTCTCCATCGAGGACAAACGGTTTGCCGAGCACAACGGTGTGGACTGGCAGGGCACGTTGACGGGCCTGTCGGGTTACATGTCGGGCAACCTGGACACCCGCGGCGGATCGACCATCGAGCAGCAGTACGTGAAGAACTATCAGCTGCTGGTGATCGCGCAGACCGACGCCGAGAAGCGCGCCGCCATCGAGACCACCCCCGCCCGCAAGCTGCGCGAGATCCGCATGGCGCTGACACTGGACAAGACGTTCACCAAACCCGACATCCTGACCCGGTATCTGAACCTGGTGTCGTTCGGCAACAACGCGTTCGGCGTTCAGGACGCTGCGCAGACCTACTTCGGCATCAACGCCTCCGAGTTGAACTGGCAGCAGGCCGCGCTGCTGGCGGGCATGGTGCAGTCGACCAGCACCCTGAACCCGTACACGAATCCCGACGGCGCGCTCGAGCGTCGCAATGTCGTTCTCGACACCATGATCGAGAACATCCCGCAGGAGGCCGATGCCCTGCGCGCGGCCAAGGAGCAGCCGCTGGGCATCCTGCCTCAGCCGCAGGAACTGCCGCGCGGCTGCATCGCTGCGGGCGATCGCGCGTTCTTCTGCGACTACGTCCTCGACTACCTCGCGCGGGCGGGGATCAGCAAGGAGCAGGTCGCCCGCGGCGGCTACCTGATCAAGACGACGCTGGACCCTGATGTGCAGGCCCCGGTGAAGGGCGCGATCGACGGCATCGCCGCGCCGGACATCCAGGGCATCGCCAGCGTGATGAGCGTCATCAAACCCGGCAAGGAGTCCCACCCTGTGCTGGCGATGGCCAGCAACCGTACATACGGCTTGAACCTCGATGCGGGCGAAACAATGCAGCCGCAACCCTTTTCGCTCGTCGGTGACGGCGCGGGCTCGGTGTTCAAGGTCTTCACCGTCGCGGCCGCGCTCGACATGGGCATGGGCATCAACGCGCAGCTGGATGCACCGAGCCGGTTCGAGGCCAAGGGTCTCGGCAGCGGCGGCGCGCGGGGCTGCCCGCCCGCGACGTGGTGCGTGCAGAACGCAGGCAACTACCGCGGTTCGATGAACATCACCGACGCGCTCGCGACGTCGCCCAACACCGCATTCGCGAAGCTGATATCGCAGGTGGGTGTGCAGCGCACCGTCGACATGGCGGTGAAGCTGGGCCTGCGGTCCTACGCGCTGCCCGGCACCGCCCGCGACTACGACCCCGAAAGCAACGAGAGCCTCGCGGACTTCGTCAAGCGGCAGAACCTCGGTTCGTTCACCCTCGGCCCGATCGAGGTCAACGCGCTCGAGCTGTCGAACGTGGCCGCGACCCTGTCGTCCGGCGGTGTGTGGTGCCCGCCGAACCCGATCGACAAGGTCTTCGACCGCCACGGCGACGAGGTGTCGGTGACGACCGAGACGTGTGAGCAGGTGGTGCCCGAGGGGCTGGCCAACACGCTGGCCAATGCGATGAGCAAGGACGACACCGGTTCGGGCACCGCGGCGGGCTCGGCCGGGTCGGTCGGGTGGGACCTGCCGATGGCCGGCAAGACGGGCACCACCGAGGCGCACCGTTCGTCGGGCTTCCTCGGCTTCACCAACACCCTGGCGGCCGCCAACTACATCTACGACGACTCCACTTCGCCGGGCGAGCTGTGCTCGTTCCCGCTGCGGCAGTGCGGTTCGGGAAACCTGTTCGGCGGCAACGAACCTGCCCGCACATGGTTCACGGCGATGAAGCCGATCGCGAACAATTTCGGTCCGGTATCGCTGCCGCCCACCGACCCGCGCTTCGTCGACGGCGCGCCGGGATCGCGGGTGCCGAGCGTCTCCGGCATGAATCAGGATCTGGCGCGGACACGGCTCAGGGAAGCCGGTTTCCAGGTCGCCGATCAGACCAGCTCGGTCAA
The DNA here is from genome assembly GCA_035279185.1 of Mycobacterium sp. Classification (GTDB taxonomy): domain Bacteria; phylum Actinomycetota; class Actinomycetes; order Mycobacteriales; family Mycobacteriaceae; genus Mycobacterium. Next base: position 8,379 of record DATEIG010000012.1, on the reverse strand, counting down.
CAGCGCCTCGTCTGCGGGCACCGTGGTTGGTACCTCGCCGTCGGGTGCGACGGTGCCGGGATCGATCATCACCCTTCAGGTCAGCAACGGCATCCCGCCTGCGCCTCCGCCACCGCCCGAGGGCATTCCCGGCCTCCCGCCGGTCGCGGGCTCGACGGTGGTCGAGATCCCCGGCCTGCCGCCGATCACGGTTCCGGTGCTGGGACCGCCGCCGCCGGCGCCACCCCCGTAACGGTGTAGGGCAGTAGGCTGCCAAGCATGCTCGCCGCTTCGACCCTGAAGAAATCCGCTGCAGTGGCCGCAGGCACGCTTGCCGCCGGTATCGGCTACGCGTCCGTCATCGAGCGCAACGCGTTCGTGACGCGCGAGATCACGATGCCGGTGCTCGCTCCCGGCTCGACGCCGCTGCGGGTGCTTCACATCAGCGACATCCACATGCGGCCCAACCAACGGCGTAAGCAGGCCTGGCTGCGCGAGCTTGCCGGCCTGCAGCCGGATCTGGTGGTCAACACCGGAGACAACCTCGCTCACCCGAAAGCGGTGCCCACCGTCGTGCAGACGTTGGGCGACCTGCTGTCGGTGCCCGGGGTCTTCGTGTTCGGGAGCAACGACTACTTCGCGCCGCGGCTGAAGAACCCGGCCAACTACCTGACCAATCCGTCGCACCGGTCGCACGGCGAGCCGTTGCCGTGGCAGGACCTGCGCGCCGCGTTCACCGAGCGCGGCTGGCTCGACATGACCCACACGCGTCGTGACGTCGAGGTGGCCGGGCTGCGGATCGCCGCCGCCGGCGTCGACGACCCACACCTGACGCGGGACCGCTACGAGACCATCGCCGGTCCCGCCGACCCGACCGCGAACCTGCGGCTCGGCATCACCCATTCGCCCGAGCCGCGCGTGCTGGACCGCTTCGCCGCCGACGGCTACCAGCTGGTCATGGCGGGCCACACCCATGGTGGTCAGCTCTGCCTGCCGTTCTACGGAGCCATCGTCACCAACTGCGACCTCGACCGGTCGCGGGCCAAGGGCGCGTCGCGCTGGGGCGCCAACATGGCGCTGCACGTCTCGGCCGGCATCGGCACCTCACCGTTCGCTCCGCTGCGCTTCTGCTGCAGGCCGGAGGCGACGCTGCTGACGCTCGTGGCCACGCCGACGGGAGGCCGCGACGCCGGGACCCGGGTGGGTCAGTCCCACCCGACCGCTTCAGTGCGGTGACCGACGCGCCGACGAGCGCGACTCGCAGCCAGCCACGCGAGTGGGTGGACAACGCCGTTCGGCTGATCCAGGCCGACGCCCGGCGCAGCGCGGATACGCACCTGCTGCGCTACCCGCTTCCGTCGGCCTGGTGCGACGGCGTCGACGTCGAGCTGTACCTCAAGGACGAATCCACCCACATCACCGGCAGCCTCAAACACCGGCTCGCGCGCTCGCTGTTCCTCTACGCGTTGTGCAACGGGTGGATCGGTGAGAACACCACCGTGATCGAGGCGTCGTCGGGTTCGACCGCGGTCTCCGAGGCGTATTTCGCCGCGCTGCTCGGCCTGCCGTTCATCGCGGTGATGCCCGCGTCGACGAGCGCATCGAAGATCAAGCTGATCGAATCACAGGGCGGCCGTTGCCATTTCGTCGCCGAATCCTCGCAGGTGTACGCCGAGGCGGAGCGGCTGGCCGAGGAGACCGGCGGCCATTACCTGGATCAATTCACCAATGCGGAGCGGGCCACCGATTGGCGGGGTAACAACAACATCGCCGAGTCGATCTACGTGCAGATGGGCCAGGAGACCCACCCGATCCCGGAGTGGATCGTCGTCGGCGCGGGCACCGGCGGAACCAGCGCGACCATCGGCCGGTTCATCCGTTACCGCCGCTACGCGACCCGGTTGTGTGTCGTCGACCCAGAGAATTCGGCCTTCTTCCCGTCGTACGCGCAAGGCCGCGGTGACGTCGTCACGGGGATGTCGTCGCGTATCGAAGGGATCGGCCGTCCGCGGGTGGAGCCGTCGTTTTTGCCCGACGTCGTCGACCGCATGCTCACTGTTCCCGACGCCGCATCGATCGCGGCGTCACGCCACGTGAGCACGGTGCTGGGGCGCCGGGTCGGGCCGTCCACGGGAACCAACCTGTGGGGTGCGTTTTACCTGCTGGCCGAAATGGTGGCCGAAGGGCGAAGCGGTTCGGTGGTCACGCTGATCGCCGACAGCGGCGATCGGTACACCGACACCTACTTCAGCGACGAATGGGTGGACAGCGCCGGGCTGGACACGTCGGCCGCAGCAGAAGTGCTGGTGGAGTTCGAGCGATCCGGCCGCTGGCCCTGACCGTCGCCGTCACGGGTGAGTGGCCCGTCCGAAGTCAGAAACAGCCACAGGGCAGCCAGGACGAAGAAACCGATGTAGATGGATGCTCCCAACCCGGTCATGTCGTGCCTCGCTTCATCCCATCTGCCGATCAGCGGCGGTATGCCGTCATTGTGCACAACAGCACCGACAACCCCGTTCCTTCCCTCGGCGTGGCGTGACGTGCGTCGCCCAATCGTGATTTCGGGCGGTTTCGGCGGGTGGTTATCGATTTGGCGGCAGACCCAGCGCGTGCGATACGCTGTCGTGGCTTCACGCGGGGTGTGGCGCAGCTTGGTAGCGCGCTTCGTTCGGGACGAAGAGGTCGTGGGTTCGAATCCCGCCACCCCGACACAGCATCGAAGCAGTTCAGGGCCTTGCCGTTCGACACGGGCAGGGCCCTGTTCTCGTTTAGGCGTCAGCGGGTCGCCGGATACGCGTGGATCCTCGCGGTGCTGAGCTTCGGCACGGCGTGCATGAGGTCGTGCTCGGCGTCGTGAGCGATGCGATGCGCCTCTGCCAGCGTGAGCGTGGGGTCGATGTCCAGTTCGGCGTCGGCATGCAGGCGGTGACCGATCCACCGCATCCGCACGGCGTGCACCGCCGCCACGTCGGCACGCGACGTCAACGTGGTCTCGGCGATGTCGATGAACGCCGGGTCGACCCCGTCCATCAGACGTCGGAACACATCGCGCACGGCGGTGCGCAACACCGCAAGGATCGCGACGGTGATGACGAGCCCGATGATCGGGTCGGCCAGCGGAAAGCCAAGCGCCACACCGGCCGCGCCGAACAACACGGCAAGCGAGGTGAATCCGTCGGTGCGCGCGTGCAGTCCGTCGGCCACCAGCGCCGCCGAGCCGATCCTGCGACCGACCCGGATCCGGTAGGCCGCGACCCATTCGTTGCCGACGAAACCGACGAGTCCGGCCAGCGCGACCCACCCGACATGCTCGATCGGCTGCGGGCGGATCAGCCGCACGACCGCTTCGTATCCGGCGATGATCGCCGACAGCGCGATCATCGCGACCACGAACAGCCCGGCGATGTCTTCGGCGCGCCCGAAACCGTAGGTGTACCGGCGCGTGGCCGCCTTGGCGCCGAGCACGAACGCGATCCACAGCGGTACCGCGGTGAGCGCGTCGGAGAAATTGTGAATAGTGTCCGCCGCCAGCGCTATCGACCCCGACACCACCACGATCCCGGCTTGGGTGAGTGCGGTCGCGACGAGCACCAGCAGGCTGATCTTCACCGCCCTGATCCCGGCCGCGCTGGACTCCAGGACGTCGTCGACCCTGTCGGGCGCGTCGTGCGAATGCGGGACCAGGTGGCTCATCGTCGCTCCGCCCGTCTGGACTGCTCGCCGATGTCGCGTACGACCCCGTCGTTGCGATGATGCGACGGCACACCGGGGCCGGCATGCTCGGCGTTGTACACCGCGTCGACGACCAGCTGCCGCACGTGCTCGTTCTCCAGGCTGTAGAAGATCGTCGTGCCCGCGCGGCGGGTCCTCACCAACCTGGCCATCCGGAGCTTCGCCAGATGCTGCGACACCGACGGCGCAGGCTTGCCCACACTCTCGGCGAGTTCGTTGACCGACAGCTCCCCGCTCGTCAGCGCGAAGAGCACGCGCACCCTCGTCACATCGGCGAGCATCCGGAAGACCTCGACGATCAGGTTCGCCTGGTCCTCGGGTAGCGATTCAGCCAACGCATTATCTGCGTTCATACGTAGATAGTAAGCAATGCAGGAACACGATGGCACATCAGGCTGCAATATCTCCGTGAAGTGCCGTTGCCGGTGCGACGATGTTGGCGTGTTCGACGGCGGCGTGCACTACGCGAGCAACGGGGACTTCCGCCTCGCCTACCGCGTCCTTGGCGACGGGGATCCGACACTGGTGTGGGTGCCCGGATGGATCAGCAACGTCGACATGCTGGACGACGCCGAATCGATGTTCACCGCCTTCTTCGAGCAGTTGGCCGAACAGACCCGGTTCGTGGCGTGGGACAAGCGCGGTACCGGACTGTCGGATCCCGTCACCGCGGTGCCGCCCCTCGACGAACGCATGGACGATCTCCATGCCGTCATGGACGCGGCGGGCGCGGAGCGCCCGGCACTTTTCGGAGTGTCGGAGGGCGGCCCCATGAGCATTCTCTTCGCCGCCACCTTCCCCGAGCGTGTCCAATCACTGGTCCTCTACGGCACCCTTCCTCGCTTCGAACGTCAATTGCCGGACTATCCATGGGGATTCGATCCAGCCCAGATCGCCCAGTACGAGGACGAGATCATCGAACACTGGGGCGAGGGAGCGCTCGCCGAGGCGTTCTTCGGGCCGATCGCCGACGTGCCCGGCTTCCGCGACTTCTACGGCCGCGTCCAACGCTCCTCCGCCAGCCCGAGGATGGCGCTGATGCTCTGGCAGGCGGTGTCCAAGATCGACGTGCGCCCCATCCTGAGCACTCTCCGGACGCCCACATTGGTGTTGTCGCGGCGCGGCGACGAGGTCGCTCCGCCTGAGGCGGCGCGCGCGCTGGCGGATGCCATCCCCGGTGCGCAATTCCAGGAGCTGCCGCCCGGACCGCACGGCCTCTTCGACGACGCCATGGCTTCGGCGATTCTCGACTTCGTCTGCGGCACACCGTACGAGCAGAAGAGTGAACGCGTGCTGTCGGCCGTGCTGTTCACCGACATCGTCAGCTCGACGGAAATGCTCAGCGCCCACGGCGACGCGCACTGGCGGCACGAACTCGACGTCCATGACCGACTCGTGGACAGGGTCCTGTCGAAGTTCGACGGCCGACGCGCCAAGCACACCGGCGACGGCGTCTTCGCGCTCTTCGACGGACCCACCAAGGCGGCGCGTTGCGGTCTCGAACTGATCCCCGCCCTCGCCGGAAAGGGCATGCATGTCCGCGTGGGTGTCCACATCGGCGAATGCGAGAAGCGCGGCGACGAGTGGAGCGGGACGGCCGTCCACGTCGGTGCCCGGATCGGCGGGATGGCGCAGGCCGACGAGGTGCTGGCCAGCCGGACCGTGCGCGATCTGTCGGCGGGCTCCGGCCTGTGCTTCGAAAGTCTCGGCCCGCGTCAGCTGAAAGGCTTCGCGGAGGAGACCGAGGTCTTCCGCGTCACGAAGCCACGAGGCGTTTCGTTCTGAGCGCACGATGGTTTGATGCGCTACGAATCGGGAATCAGTCCAGCGTGACGTTGGTATCCCCCGCGCTCGAACCCGCGCTGCCGTGGGCCGCAGGGCCGCTGTCGTCGACCGTCCTCGGTCTGCTGGCCTGCCGTCCGCCGCAGCACTCGTTCACCCCTGTCCAGCTGCCGATCAGTGAGGCCGACCCCTACGGCCTGGACCTGCACCTGGCGCTCTACATCTGCTACGAACTGCACTACCGCGGCTTCGCCGGAGTCGATGCGCGCTGGGAGTGGAACCCCGTTCTGCTCGCCGTGCGCGGCCAGCTCGAGGACGTGTTCCTCGAAGCGGTGCGGCGCGACGTCGGCGAGATCACCAGCGACGAGCGCGCCGCCGCCGAGATGGATGCGCTGTGCGTCGAACCCGTCGAGGGCACAGGCCCGTCGTACCATCTGCGCGATCACGGCACATGGGAGCAGATGCGCGAGTACTTCGTGCACCGTTCGCTCTACCACCTCAAAGAGGGTGACCCCCACGCCTTCGCCATCCCGCGCCTGACCGGGCAGGCGAAGGCCTCCTTCGTGGCCATCGAGTACGACGAGTTCGGCGGCGGCCAGGGTAGCCAGGTGCATCAGCAGCTGTTCGCCGACCTGATGGCCGCGGCTGATTTGGACCCCACCTACCTGGCCTATCTCGACGCCGTTCCGGCGGAGTCACTCGCCGTCGTGAACCTCATGTCGATGTTCGGCCTGCACCGCGACCTGCGGGGCGCGGCGATCGGCGATTTCGCCTCGACGGAGATCACCTCGTCGCCGGGCTCCCGCCGCATCGTCGACGCGCTAAGCCGCATGGAGGCACCCGAACCGTGCGTGCGGTTCTACGCCGAGCACATCGAGGCCGACGCCGTGCACGAGCAGATCGTCCGCACCGACGTCGTCGGCGACATGGTCGGCAGCGAACCGCATCTCGACGCGGACGTCGTATTCGGGATCAGGGCAAAGGATTTGGTGGAGGAACGACTGGCCACCCACCTGATGACCTGCTGGGCGGAGGGCCGGTCGTCGCTACGCAGGCCGCTGAGCTGACGCGGTAGCCGACGCGCCGCGCTGACGCTTGCGATGGCTGGTGTCGCACAGCGGATAGCTCTTCGAGCGCCGGCAGGCGCAGATCGCCACCATGAAACGATCGGACTCGACGACACTCCCGTCGGGCATCTCGATGCGGACCGGCCCCTGCACCATCACAGGGCCCGCGGGAACCACCCGCACCGTGCGAACGTCCTTGTCGCTCATGCCTTGTCCGCTCTGATGACGACCAACTCTTCCTCGCGCCGGCCCGGTTCGAGCCTGCCGGTCTCCTCCAGCCACTGCGCCCGCGCGGACATCACCGGCCCGAACGGAATCCACTGCCAGGCAAGGATCTCGGCATCCAAGCCGTGACTCGCCAGTGCGGCCAGCGTCTTACGGGGTTCGGCGAATTCGGATTGCACCAGCAGCATCGTGCCGCCGTCGGCGAGAAGCCCGCGCATCGACGCGCACAGCGGATCGAGCACCATGCGGCCGTCGTAGCCCGCGTCCCACGCCCTGGCGGGTCCCACGTGCGAGGGCACATCGGGCTCCTCAACGTTGGGGTCGTGCGGAACGTAAGGCGGATTGCAGACCACGAGGTCATAGGGCCCGAACTCGGCGGCACGCGCCCACGAGCCGAGATGGACGTCCACGTCGACGCCCGCCGCGAGAACCTGCTGACGCGCGAATCGCACTGCGCGCGGGCTGATGTCGAAGGCGGCGACGTGGGCGGCCCCCTGGTCGGCCGCCGCGACGGCGACGACCCCGCTGCCCGTACACAGATCCGCCACGCGGCGGTTGCGCGCCAGGCCTGTCTTGTCCATCACGTCGATGAGGAGCTGGGAGTCTTCTTGGGGCGGGTAGACGCCTTCGGCGACGATCGGGTCGTCCCAATCGGTGTAAGCAGTGGTCAACGTCGGCCTTTCGAGCGTGGTCGAGGACAGATCAAGCACGTGTCGATTAATGCCCCGTATCGACTTTGTTAAACCCGGGGTGTGTTTGCTCCCACCTCTGCGGGGCAACCAAGGTCTCGTGCAGATATCTGATGTGGCCGCCCTGCCATTTCGGCTCGGCTCCGCCGTGCGTCACCGGCGGCTGTTCCACCCCGGCGGCGTGCTCGCAAACGGCCATTTGGAGAGGCTGGCCCCACCCGGCGAGGGGCTGCCGATGGAATCCGGCGAGGTGATCGGCCGGGTGTCGAAGGCGATCGGCCTACCGGGCGCGGTTCCGGACATCGCCGGCCTGGCGTGGCGAATGCGGCCCGGCGGGCCGCAGCCGTGGGATGTGCTGCTGGCGTCGACTGTGGGAAATCGTCTGTTGCTGGCTCCCGTCACCACGTGGACGGGCACCGTGCTGTCGAGCCTCATGCCGTTCGGGCACGAGGACGGGCTGTGGTGGGTCCGCGCCCGCTTGACGACGGAGGTCGACGTGACCGGGCTGCCGCTCGACGCCATCCGGAGCCATCTCCGCTCCACCGGAGTCGAGTTCCTGATCGAGCAGGCGGCGGGCACCGGCGACTTCCTGCCGTTGGCCCGTCTGACGCTGAACAGCCCGCACACCGCCGACATCGCCTTTGACCCGGTACTCAACACCGACTCCGCCGTGCGCCCGCTGCCGCAGTGGCTGACCGACTTTCGCCGCGCCGCCTACCGACGCAGCCGCGAGGGCCGCGACGCCGAGTAGTCAGGCCGTCGGCTCTTCGCCACCCTCGGCGACGTCCGGTGCGTTCTCGCGCGTCGCCATGCCCCCGTCGTTCCCCTCGTCCTTCGGGCCCGGTCGGCCGCCCTTCTTGTCGTCGGCGCTCTCATCGTCGTAGATACCGCTTCCGCGAGTCATG
>DATEIG010000011.1:0-9235 GCA_035279185.1 Mycobacterium sp. | reverse complement strand
CGAGTGACCACGAGCGACTACACCTGGGGCGACACCGAATGGATGACCCGCCGGGCGGAGCAGAACCCGGTGTTCGAACCGATGAGCACCTACGAGGTGCACCTGATGTCATGGCGGCCCGGCCTCACCTACCGCGAGCTTGCCGAAGAGCTCACCGAGTATGTTGTGGCGCAAGGCTTCACGCACGTCGAGATGATGCCCGTCGCCGAGCACCCGTTCGGCGGCTCATGGGGATACCAGGTCACGTCCTACTACGCACCCACATCGCGTCTGGGCACACCCGACGAATTCCGCTATCTCGTCGACACGCTGCACCAGGCCGGTATCGGCGTGATCATGGACTGGGTGCCCGCGCACTTCCCCAAAGACTCGTGGGCGCTGGGCCGTTTCGACGGGACGCCGCTCTACGAACATTCCGACCCGCGCCGCGGCGAGCAACTCGATTGGGGCACCTACGTCTTCGACTTCGGGCGCCCCGAGGTGCGTAACTTCCTGGTGGCCAACGCGCTGTACTGGTTGCAGGAGTTCCACATCGACGGCCTGCGCGTCGACGCCGTCGCCTCGATGCTGTATCTGGACTACTCACGCCCGGCGGACGGATGGACACCGAACATCTACGGCGGGCGGGAGAACCTCGAAGCGGTCCAGTTCCTGCAGGAGATGAACGCCACCGTGCACAAGGTGGCGCCCGGCATCGTCACCATCGCCGAGGAGTCGACGTCGTGGCCCGGTGTCACGCGCCCGACTAACCTTGGCGGACTTGGGTTCTCGATGAAGTGGAACATGGGCTGGATGAACGACACGCTCGAGTTCATCAAGCGCGACCCGATCCACCGCAGCTATCACCACCACGAGATCACGTTCTCGATGCTCTACGCCTACAGCGAGAACTACGTGTTGCCGATCAGCCACGACGAGGTCGTGCACGGCAAGGGCACGCTGTGGGGCAGGATGCCGGGCAGTGACCACATGAAAGCCGCGGGCCTGCGCAATCTGCTGGCCTATCAGTGGGCCCATCCGGGCAAGCAGTTGCTGTTCATGGGCCAGGAGTTCGGTCAGCGCGCGGAATGGTCGGAAGAGCGCGGCCTGGACTGGTACCAGCTGGACGAGAACAGCTTCTCGGGCGGTATCCAGCGGATGATGCGGGACGCCAACGAGCTGTACCGAACCCGTCGCTCGCTGTGGTCGCTGGACACCCGGCCGGAGGGTTATTCGTGGATCGACGCGAACGACTCGGCCAGCAACGTGCTGAGCTTCCTGCGCTTCGGTGACGACGGTTCGATGCTGGCATGCGTGTTCAACTTCTCCGGATCCGAGCACAGCCAGTACCGGCTGGGTTTACCGCATGCGGGCACCTGGCGCGAGGTGCTCAACACCGACGCCGACATCTACAACGGTTCGGGCATCGGCAACTACGGCGCCGTGGAAGCCACCGACGAGCCGTGGCACGGCCGCCCGGCGTCGGCCCAAATGGTGCTGCCGCCGCTGGCCGCCCTGTGGTTCGAGCCCGAGCCCGAGCCCGAGCGATAACTACCGCCCAAACCGACACACGGGCGCGAAAGTACGAGTAAACCGCGCCATTACGTCGATCTCGGCGCCGAGACCGGGTCAGTACAGCGCGTTGGCGAGCTTGCGACGTCCCGCGATGACTTCGGGATCGGCCGGGTCGAACAGGTCGAAGAGTTCGATCAGGCGGGTCCGGACCGTCGTGCGGTCGTCACCCGCAGTGCGTTGCACCAGCCGGATCAGGCGGTCGAACGCCGCGCCGATGTTCTGCTGCAGCACTTCGACGTCGGCCGCCGCGAACGCCGCTTCGATGTCGTCGGGAGCGGCGTCGGCCGCGGCCACCGCGTCCGGCGACTGTGCGGATGCGCGGGTGAGGAAGGCGATCTGGCGCACGGCGCCTTTGGCCTCTTCATGCGTGGGATTCGCGTCGAGGATGTTCTGGTAGGCGCTGAGGGCCGCATCGAAGTCACCGGCGTCCAGATGCGCACGCGCCTGCGCGAGTTCCGGGTCGACGCGCTCCGGCTCGTCGCCTGCCTCTCCCCCGCCGCTGAGCTTGCCCGCGGTGGCGTTCAGCAGGGAGTCGACCCAACCGCGCAACTGATCCGGCGGTTGTGGGCCCTCGAAGCTCGACAGCGGCTGCCCGGCCGCCAGGGCCACCACGGTCGGCACGCCCTTCACCCCGAAGATCTGCGCAACCCGGGGCGTGGTGTCGACGTTCACGGTGACCAGAGACCAGGTGCCGCGATCTTCGGTGCTGAGGCTGCCCAGGATGGTGCCCAGTTGCACGCTCGCGTCGCTGCGCGGCGACCACAGAAGCACCACCACCGGAACCTGGTTGGACTTCTGCAGCACCTCGGCTTCGAAGTTCGCCTCGGTGACCTCGACGCCGGGAGGTGCTGCGCCCTGCCCGGCCTCACCCGACGGCGTCGGACGCTGTTTCAGGGCGGAAAGGTCAACCGCGCCGGCAATGGAGGGCCCGGGCCCAGCGGAAGGACGGGGACGTGTCACAGTCCCAAGTCTGTCACGTTGCTTCCGATATCGACCCGACTGGTTCTGAGACCTCGGCCGGGCCGCTCGCTGCGCTCATCCGGCCGGTCCGATCGGCCCATATGAGGAAGATCACACTGCACAGAGGCACGACGCTGGCCAGCAACGCCAGCAACCACGTGCCGAGCCTCCATCGGACGGCCATCCCCACCAGCAGACCGGCAACGACGAACGCGACGAAGATCAGCCCGTGGGCCATGCCGAACACCTTGACGCCGATCTCGGTGCGGGGTGTGCCGAGGTACTTGAAGTACATCCCGACCAGCAGACCGACCCAACTCACCGCCTCGGCCATCGCCACCAGGCGAAACCAACCGGCACGGGTGCGGAGATCGAACGCGCTCGTCATGGGCGCCATTGTGCCCGAACCAGCCTGTGATTACTACAATGCGTCGTAGATGGCTAGCGCGCCCGCAGGATCAGCGCGTCGCCCTGACCGCCGGCACCGCAGAGCGCCGCCACTCCGTAGCCGGAGCCGCGTCGGGCCAGTTCGAGCGCGACGTGCAGGGTGATGCGCGCACCGGACATCCCGATCGGGTGGCCGATCGCGATCGCACCGCCGTTGACGTTCACTTTTTGCGGGTCGACGCCGAGTTCCTTCGTCGACGCCAGCGCGACCGCCGAGAACGCCTCGTTGATCTCGATGACATCGAGTTGGTCGACCGTGATGCCCTCGCGGGCAACGGCCTTCTTGATGGCGTTGGCCGGCTGGCTCTGCAGAGTCGAGTCGGGTCCCGCGACCACGCCGTGCGCACCGATCTCGACCAGCCACTCCAGGCCCATCTCGTCGGCCTTGGCCTTGCTCATCACGACCACGGCGGCCGCGCCGTCGGAGATCTGTGACGCCGAGCCCGCGGTGATGGTGCCGTCGTTGCGGAAAGCCGGCTTCAGGCCCGCCAGCGAATCGGCGGTGGTGTTGGCGCGGATGCCCTCGTCTTCGGTGAACTCCAGCGGATCGCCCTTGCGCTGCGGGATCTTCACCGGCACGACCTCGTCGGCGTAGACGCCGTCTTTCCATGCGGCTGCCGCCTTCTGGTGCGACCCGGCGGCGAACTCGTCCTGCTCGAGGCGGGTGAACTTGTCGGTGTCGTTGCGCTGTTCGGTCAGCGCGCCCATCGGCTGGTCGGTGAACACGTCGTGGAGGCCGTCATAGGCCATGTGGTCGAGCACCGTGACATCGCCGTACTTGTAGCCCGAACGGCTGTTCATCAGCAGATGCGGCGCCTGGGTCATCGACTCCTGGCCGCCGGCCACCACGACGTCGAACTCGCCTGCGCGGATGAGTTGGTCAGCCAGCGCGATCGCGTCGATCCCGGAGAGGCACATCTTGTTGATGGTCAGCGCGGGCACGTCCCACCCGATGCCCGCCGCCACCGCGGCCTGCCTGGCGGGCATTTGCCCGGCGCCGGCGGTGAGAACCTGGCCCATGATCACGTACTCGACGGCCGAGGCCGGGACCTTGGCCTTCTCCAGAGCTCCCTTGATCGCGATGGCCCCGAGGTCACTGCCGGAGAAGTCCTTCAGCGAACCCATCAGTTTGCCAACGGGAGTCCGGGCCCCAGCAACGATCACCGACGTCGTCATTTACATCCTCCAAAGACCGGGTACACGTAGTTGTGGCCCATGACACATTCCGCAAACATCTGTCTCAAGGTTACCGTTACGTTATGACCACCGAACACGTAGACGCACGTCCCGCGCTTTCCAGCGCCCTCGTGACGGCGATCGATCACGTGGGTATCGCGGTGCCCGACCTCGACACCGCCATCAAGTGGTATCACGACAACCTGGGCATGATCGTCCTGCACGAGGAGATCAACGAGGAACAGGGCGTCCGCGAGGCCATGCTGTCCGTGCGCGGCGCGCCCGTCGGCAGCGCCCAGATCCAGCTCATGTCGCCGCTGGACGAGACCTCGACGATCGCCAAGTTCATCGACAAGCGCGGCCCGGGTCTGCAGCAGCTGGCCTACCGGACCAGCGACATCGAGGCGCTGACCGATCGGCTGCGCGAGCAGGGCGTGCGGCTGCTCTACGACGAGCCGCGCCGCGGCACCGCGAACTCGCGAATCAATTTCATTCACCCCAAGGACGCCGGCGGCGTGCTCATCGAGCTCGTTCAGCCCGCATAGGTCTCACTGCTCCTCGCGTGCGCGGCGGTCTCACTGCTCCTCGCGTGCGCGGCGGTATCACTGCTCCCCTACGACCACCGCCGCGTCGGTGCCCGTGTTGCGCGGTTCTGCCAGCACGGCGTGTGCCAATGTCGCCGGTCGTCCATCGCCGACTCCCCGAAGTCGGTCCGCCATACGACGAGATGTGCTGTGCCAGGTCTGATTTCGTGATCGCAGCCCGGGCAGCGATAGGTCTTGGTCGCCCGGGTCGCCGCGACGGGTTTGACCTCGTAGTCATAGCCGTCGGGTCCGACCTCGATGCGACGAGGCGCAGGCAGCGGGGCACGCGCGGGCTGCCTGCGGCCTGTCGGTCGGCGCCTGGCCATGCGTCGAGTCTAGGCGCTAGAACAGCCTGAACTCCGAACTGTCCATTCCGCGCATCTCGTCGTAGTCCAAAGTGAGGCAACGGATCCCGCGATCGGTGGCCAACGTCCGCGCCTGGGGCTTTATCTGCTGGGCGGCGAACACGCCGCTGACGGGGGCCAACAGGCTGTCGCGGTTGAGGAGCTCCAGGTAGCGGGTCAGCTGTTCGACACCGTCGATCTCGCCCCGCCGCTTGATCTCCACGGCGACCGATCGCCCCTCCTCGTCGCGGCACAGCAGGTCGACGGGCCCGATCGGCGTCATGTACTCGCGGCGCACCAGCGTGTAGCCGGTGCCGAGCAGTTCGACGTGTTCGGCCAACAAGGCCTGCAGGTGCGCCTCGACACCGTCTTTCATCAGGCCGGGGTCGAGACCCAGCTCGTGAGTGGAGTCGTGCTCGATCTCCTCGACGGTGATGCGCAGCTGCTCGCCCGCCTTGTTCTCGACCACCCACACCGGTGACGGGTCACCGGCCTGTTCGGTCAGCCAACACGGCGGCGACATCCAGTTCAGCGGTTTGTAAGCGCGGTCATCGGCGTGCACGCTGACCGATCCGTCCGCCTTGATCAGCAGCAGCCGGCGGGCTGAGGGGAGGTGGGCGGTCAGCCGCCCCACGTAGTCGACGGTGCACTGAGCGATGACGAGACGCACCCGGACAACCTTAGGGGCTACCCAGGCAAACTAGGCTGACGCCACGATGTCGGGAAAGAAGAGCAGCGCGCAGCGGCTCGGCCGGGTCCTCGAGAAGGTCACCAACCAGAGCAGCCGGGTGCCGTCGACCCCGGAATACGGCTCGTGGATCCTCGGCCGGGTGTCGGAGAGTCAGGCACGCCGCCGGGTCCGGATTCAGCTGATCCTGACGACCTTCGTCGTCATCGCGAACCTCATCGGGATCGGCGTGGCGATCCTCGTGGTCACCATCACCTTCCCGGTACCCAGCGTGTTCGACTCGAAGGTCTGGTGGATCACCTTCATCGTCACGCCGGCCTACATCGTGTCCGCTCTCATCGTCGGCGTCATCTGGGCGACGAGCCGCGTCATCAAGAACGTGCGGTGGGCCATCGAGGAACGCGAGCCCACCCCCGCCGACCAGCGCAACACGTTCTTCGCGCCGTGGCGACTGACGCGCGTGCTGCTCATGCTGTGGGGCGCCGGTACCGCCGTGCTCACCCTTCTCTACGGGTTGCAGGACATCGACTACATCCCAAAGGTGTTGCTGGGAATCAGCTTTCCGGGCATCGTGGTTTCGGCCAGCTGCTACCTGTTCACCGAGTTCGCGCTGCGCCCGGTCGCCGCGCAAGCCCTCGAGGTCGGCCCGCCGCCACGCCGATTCGCCCCGGGCATCATGGGCCGCACGCTGACGGTGTGGGCGCTCGGCTCCGGCGTGCCCGTGCTGGGGATCCTGCTGGCCGCGATCATCACGCTGACCCTCCGGAATGTCTCACCGACGCAGTTCACCGTCGCCGTGATGATCCTGGCGTTGTTCGCACTGGTCTTCGGCTTCATCCTGATGTGGATCCTGTCGTGGCTCACCGCAACGCCCGTTCGCGTGGTGAGCGCCGCGCTCAACCGGGTCGAGCAGGGCGACTTGGACACCAACCTGGTGGTGTTCGACGGCACCGAGCTCGGCCAGCTGCAGCGGGGTTTCAACTCGATGGTGCACGGCCTTCGCGAACGCGAACGGGTACGGGACCTGTTCGGTCGCCATGTGGGCCGTGAAGTCGCCGCGGCGGCGGAGCGCGAACGGCCGAAGCTCGGCGGCGAGGAACGCCACGTCGCGGTCATCTTCGTCGACATCATCGGCTCCACGCAGCTGGTGACCTCGAGGCGCGCAACCGAGGTGGTCGAGCTGCTGAATCGCTTCTTCGCCGTGATCGTCGAGGAGGTCGATCGCCACCACGGGTTCGTCAACAAGTTCGAGGGCGACGCCGCTCTCGCGGTGTTCGGTGCCCCCAACCATCTCGAGAACCCAGAGTCCGAGGCGCTCGCGGCGGGCCGTGCCATCGCGCGGCGCATCCACGAGGAGGTTCCTGAGTGCGATGCAGGCATCGGCGTGGCTGCCGGTGAGGCGGTGGCGGGGAATCTCGGTGCGTACGAACGATTCGAATACACGGTCATCGGCGAGCCGGTGAACGAGGCGGCCCGCCTCTGCGAGCTGGCCAAGGACGCACCGAACCATCTGCTCGCGTCAGCCGAGGCGGTGGAAACCGCTACCGAGGAGGAACGCGGGCATTGGACACTCGGCGACACGGTGACCCTTCGCGGCTACGACGAGCCGACGAGGTTGGCGAGTCCGGTCTAGCAAGGCGACCACCCGGGTGAGGACGATGACGGCCGACGACCTGGCCGACCGATCCCGCCGCGCCACCCACGCCGCTGTCGCCGCCGCCGACGAGCTCGGCTTGACCGTGCGGCAGCCGTCAGTCCTGCACGACGTGTTCTCCGTCGTTGTCCACCTCGCCCCGGAATCGGTGGTGGCGCGCATTCCCGTGGTGCTGACCGCGGGTACCGAACCTGACGTTCAGGCGGCGCGACAGCAGCGCGAGCTCGACGTGGTGGCGTGGCTCGACGAACAGGGGGTGCCCGTGGTGCCGCCGTCGCCGAGGACGCCGCGTGCGCCCGTTCGCCGCGACGGCTTCTCGATGACGTTCTGGGAGCTCGCCGACATCGCCGACGACCACGAGGCCTACCGCGGCGTCGACATCGCATGGAGCGCCGAACTGCATCACCGCCTGTCGGGGTACCCGGCGCCGCTGCCGTTTCTGGCGCCGTTCAACCACGGACTGCCGGACATGATGACGGCGCTCGAGGGCGTCGACATCCTGCAGACCGCGGAGGTGGACAGGGCCCGCAGCGAGTACGCCGCCCTTCAGTCCGTTCTGTCCGACCGCACCTCGTTCGAGTCGGCCTTCCCCGGCGTGGGCGTGCAAGCCATTCAGGGAGATGCCCCGTCACACAACGTCATTCGGACCAAGACGGGCGTGCGATTCTCCGACTTCGAGGACGTGACGCTCGGCCCGGTCGAGTGGGATCTCACCTTGATGGGACCGCAGGCGATCACGGACTACGACATCGCTGCAAGGCAGCGTGGCCTACGAGCCACTGACCCGGACGTCCAGCGGCTGATGGATTCGGCGCGCCGACTCCAGTTCGTCGGCTGCCTCACCCTGATACCGCAGCTGCCACTGCTTGCCGACGGGCTGGGTGAGGCGTTGGCCGACTGGCGGGCCACCCCGCTGGTGCTGTGACGATCAGGGGCATTGCCCGTTGTTGACGCATCCCGCCGCAGGCGACGCTTTCACCGACGGGGTCGCCTCCATGATGGCTTCCGTCTGCTTCGCCGGTGAGGCGGTGGCCGTTGCGCCCAACGACATCGCGGTGGGATTCAACGACATCGCCGGCACCACAGGTGAGGTGTACTCGCCGATGGTCGACGAGTCGCCCGACCCTCCCGCGAGCGCACTGGTGGGCGATCCGCCCAGATCGAGCGCCACACCCGTTCCGAAGGCGATCATCCCGGCGATGGCCGACAACTTCTTGATAGTTACGACGCTCATGGTGCGTCCTCCCGTCAGGGATCGACATCACGCGGTGTCGACCTCCATACACAGAGAACCGTAACCAGTTGTCAGGCGGCTTGTTTCGACCTGTCAGAATCCCGGACACCGAAGCGGCCCCAACGACTGTCACCGCAGCCCCGCAGCGAACACCGACGATAGCCACAGTTGACGGAAACACTCGCGTAACGGGGCGCGCGCCACCATGGATCATGGGATCAACAGTCAGTCGGGATGTCCGACGGTTGTCGATGCGCGGCCTGAGCGGTTTCGCAGCCGCAATCGCGTGCAGCGCTGCGGTGGTGACCGTCGCAGGTCCTGCGCACGCGGCCTCGTCGCCGTCGGTGGTGGGCCAGAAGTACTCCGATGCCAAGGGCGCGCTGGCAAGCGCCGGATACACCGAGGTGGTCGAAACGACCGTCGGGGACCAGCTTCAGCGCGACGACTGCGTCGTCACCAGACAGCAGGACCGGACCGTGCCGCCCCCGGAGAACACCGGAGCGGCGCCGACGAAGCAGACGATGCTGTCGCTGAACTGCGATGCGTCGCTCGCCTCGGCAACCAGGCCGGGCAACTCGTTGGCGAGCCCGGCAG
>DATEIG010000010.1:0-4580 GCA_035279185.1 Mycobacterium sp. | reverse complement strand
GCCGTGCCGGTCGGTGCCGTGCTCGCGCACATGCTCGCGGAAATCGCGGCGGGCCTGCCTGCGGTGTTCATGAAGCGCGCGGCGCTGCTCCGGACCGAAGCCGAAGCCGAAGCCGCCAGGTGTTGATGTGAATGGGTCGTTCATGGAAGAAGTCCTTACTGGAATCCAGGAAGCGCCGATTGCGCCTCCGATACGTCAACGATATATCGGAAACTATCGCGATGCAACGATCAGTCGAGCTCAATTGCCCGCGAGCGCGCAACCAGGTATGCAATTTCGCCCCCTTTCCGTACAAGGGTGAGCGCTCGTGCAGGTCAATCGGGGCTTCCGTGGCGCCGGTCGATCTCGTCGATGACCCAGCGCGCCCACTTGGCCTCCATGGCGCCGAGGCGGAGCCCGTACTCCAGCGCGGCGCCGCCGAAGAACAGGCTGTCGCTGTCGTCCCAGAAGATCGAGTCCTTGAGCGCTTTCAGCCGTTTGACCTCGGAATCGGCGTGCTCGGCGACCGCGACCATGTGTCGGCGGGCCTGATCCGGGTCGATCTCGCCGAGCAGGAAGATGCGCAGCAGGGAGGCATCGCGGAGGGGCGGATCGTCCTGCGGGCTCATCATCCAGCGACGTAGCTCGGCGCGCCCGGACGGCGTGATCCGGTATTCCTTGCGGCCGCGCGGGCCGATGTCGGTCACCTCGATGAGGCCGCTGTCGGCGAGCTTGTTGAGCTCACCGTAGAGCTGGCTCTGCGTTGCCGGCCACACGTTGGCCATCGACTTCTCGAAGGTTCTCAGTAGGTCGTATCCGCTGCCCGGCTGCTGGGCCAACAGCCCGAGCGCTGCCATCCGAAGGCTCATTCGACGAATCTTACATGTCACTATTGACATGTCACTAATGACATGTCATCTTGGTCCATAGAGCGACAGGAGACCTTCATGACCGAGACCACGTCGGACACTTCATCCTTGTTCGGCACCGACGACTTCTTCCAGCGCGACAACTACGCGCCGGTCGCCGACGAACTCACCGAATTCGATCTGCCGGTCGAGGGCTCGATCCCGGCCGAACTCGACGGTTGGTATCTGCGCAACGGGCCGAATCCGCGGCAGGCCACGGGCCACTGGTTCAGCGGCGACGGGATGATCCACGGTGTGCGGATCGAGGGCGGCCGCGCCGCCTGGTATCGGAACCGGTGGGTGCGCACCGAGAGCTTCGAGAAGGCCTTTCCGATCTACAACGCCGACGGCACTCGCAATCTGCACTCCAGCGTCGCCAACACCCACGTCGTCAACCATGCGGGCAAGACGCTCGCGTTGGTCGAGTCGTCGCTGCCGTACGAGATCACCAACGACCTCGAGACGGTGGGCGCCTACGACTTCGGCGGGAAGCTGGCCGATTCGATGACCGCCCACCCGAAGATCTGCCCGACGACGGGGGAGCTGCACTTCTTCGGGTACGGCAACATTGTTCAACCACACGTGACGTACCACCGCGCAGACGCCGACGGCGAGTTGACGATCGACCGCCCGCTCGAGGTTCCTGCGCTGACGATGATGCACGACTTCGCGATGACCGCGAACCACATCGTCTTCATGGATCTGCCGATCGTCTTCAACCTGGAGATCGCGATGGCGGGCGGCCGCGACATGCCCTATCGCTGGGACGACGACTACGGCGCCAGGCTGGGCGTGCTGCGCCGCGACGACCCGTACGGCGAGGTGCGGTGGTTCGACATCGACCCGTGCTACGTGTTCCACGTCGCCAACGCCTACGACGACGGCCGTGCCGTTGTGGTGCAGGCGGTCCGGTACCCGGAGCTATGGCGTGGCACAAGCGGTTTCGAAGCCGACGGGGTGTTGTGGAATTGGACGATCGACCTCGGGACGGGGCGCGTCGCGGAGCGTCAGCTCGACGACCGCCCGGTGGAGTTCCCGCGGATCGACGACCGGCTGGCCGGCATGCGTGCCCGGTACGCGGTGTCCGTGGGGGACGGCGACTGGGTGCGCTACGACCTCGACACCGGCGATGCGGTAGAGCACCGATTGGGCGGAGGTCAGCCCGGTGAGGCGGTGTTCGTACCGTCGACAGCAGGTGCCGCCGACGAGAGCAGCGGCTGGTATCTGGGCTACGTCTACGACCCGGCCCGTAACGGCAGCGACCTCCTGATCATCGACGCATCGGACTTCTCCGCCGAACCGGTGGCGAGAATCCATCTGCCGCAGCGGGTTCCGCACGGTTTCCACGGGAACTGGATCAGCGGCTAGTCAGGCGGGTTGCTCGGCCCTGGCGCGGTGCGCGTTGGGGCTGACCCCGTAGGCGCGTTTGAACGCGCTGCTCAGCGCGAACGGGGTGCCGTACCCCACCTGCTTGGCCACCGCCGCGATGGTGGCCGTGCTGTTGCGCAGGAGGTCGGCGGCCAACGCAAGCCGCCAGCCGGTGAGGAACGCTATCGGCGGTTCGCCGACCAGTTCGGTGAACCGACGTGCGAACACTGCACGCGAACTGCCGACGGCAGCAGCGAGATTGGCGACCGTCCAGGGATGCGCGGGGTTGTTGTAGATCAGCCGGAGCGCCTGACCCACCACCGGATCCTGCTCGGCGTGCCACCACGGCGGGGCGTTGTCCCCGAGGGCGAACCAGGAACGCAGCACCGCGATCAGGAGCACATCGAGAAGGCGGTCCAGGTATGCTTCCTGCCCGGACCCGTCGCGGCCTGCCTCCTCGGCGAGAAGCTCGATCAGCGTTGTGTCCCAGTCGCTTCCGCGCAGCACCAGCACCGCAGGCAGCGCGTCGAGCAGGCGTGCGCTGACCTCGCTGCGACCCTCGTAGGCACAGACGACCGACCGGTCGCGGCCGTTGGCACTGTTGCCCCACGTCCGCACCCCGAGCGACATCTCGAAGCGGAGGTCGTCGCCCGCCACCGTGGTGCAGCGCTGTCCGGGATGGATGACGACCATCGGCGACGTCTCGGCGGCGTCGGCGAACAGGTAGTGCTGGGTGCCGCGCGTGACGGCGACGTCGCCCGCTTCGAGCAGCGCCGTTCCGCTGTCGTCACCGACGATGGCCGCCCTGCCCTGAATCTGGCAGATCAGCGTGAGCGGCGCGTTGTCCTCGATGCGCATCGACCACGGCGGGTCAAGCACCATGCGCAGGACGAAAGCGCCCCGGGCTCGAACCCCGTCGAGCAACCCGACCACGGCGTCCACACCGCGACCCTAACGCGACCGGTACGCAGCGAGGAACACCTCGACGCCCGAGCGGGCGTAGCTGTCCACGTCGACGGCGGCCAACACCGTCGACGCGCCGTCGAACAGCGCCTGATCGATCGGCCTGCCGACGATTAGGAACGCGAAATGCTCTGCGGCCAAACTAGGTTCGGGTGCGTTCAGCAGACCGCGACCGTGGAGTCGGGAGAAGGCGTCGGCGAGAGAACCCAGCGTGCGCAGCGGTGCGTGCTCGTAGTAGAGCCGGGCAAGCTCGGGCAACCGGTTGGCCTCACCGATCACCAGGCGTCGCAGCTGGACGACCGGCTCCTGGAGCACGGCACGCAGGTAGTCGCCTGCGAGTTCGGCCAAGTCGTTGTCGAGGTCGGTGCTGTCGGGGAGGGCGGCGATTCGGTGTCCGATAGCGGCAGCCGTGCCGTCCAGCGCGTCGGTGACGATGGCGTAGAGCAACTCGCGCTTCTCGCCGAAGTGCTTGTACACGGTCTGCTTCGACACCGACGCCGTCGCGGCGACCTGATCCATGCTCGTGCCCGTATAGCCATGCTCGAGGAAGAGTTGCTGACCGGCCGCGAGGATCGACTGGCGCTTCACTGCGGATCGCCCAGTCAAGGAGGTCGTAGGCATAGGGCTCTGCTTCCGTTGAGTACTGGACAGTCTAGTTCACCAACGAGTACTGTACGGTCCAGTTCCAAACGATCGACGGAAGGCACGCCATGACGTCCGACACGACTACGTGTCCGCCGCTCGCGGAGCGCATCACCAAGTCGCTGCTCGGGTACGGCGTGATCGCTGGCCCGATCTACGTCGTCTCCGTCGCCGCTCAGGAGGCCACCAGGGAGGGCTTCGACCCGACGCGCCATGCCGCGAGCCAACTCGCCAACGGCGACCTCGGTTGGATCCAGATCGCCACCTTCTTGATCGTCGGCGCGATGACGGTTGCGGCCGCGGTCGGCATCCGCCGCGCGCTCGGCCCCGGCCGGACGTCCGCGTGGGCATCGGCGCTCATCGGCGCCTACGGGGTAGCTCTGCTGGGTGCGGGTGTCTTTCGGGCAGATCCCTCCGACGGGTTCCCGCCAGGCACGCCGCAAGGAATCGGTGAGCCGTCGTGGCACGGCATCGCCCATTTCGCCGTTGCCGGAACGGGATTCCTCTGCCTGGTCGCCGCCTGCTTCGTCCTCACCGCCCGTTTCGCGCGGACCGGTGACCGGGGCTGGGCGTGGTTCTCCCGATTCGCAGGGGCGTTGTTCGCGGCGAGTTTCGCGGCCATGGCGTCGGGTTCCGGCGGAACGCCGGCAATCCTGTCGTTCACCGTGGCGGTTGTGGTGGTGTGGGGGTGGCTGACGGCGCTGTCGCTGAAGCTGTACC
>DATEIG010000009.1:0-6317 GCA_035279185.1 Mycobacterium sp. | reverse complement strand
CGACTTCTTCGACGAGATCTTCCACGAGCTCGGTATCCCGTATGAGCCGGTGCGGTGGCGCACCGACAACCCGGACTCGATCGAGGACAAGAACGCGCGCGTCATCGAGTTGATCGCGGCGTACCGCAACCGCGGCCACCTCATGGCCGACATCGACCCGCTGCGGCTGGACAAGAGCCGCTTCCGCAACCACCCCGACCTCGACGTCACCACCCACGGGTTGACGCTGTGGGACCTCGACCGAGCGTTCAAGGTCAACGGGTTCGCGGGCGCTCAGCAGAAGAAGCTTCGGGATGTGCTCGGCCTGCTTCGCGACTCGTACTGCCGCCACGTCGGTGTCGAGTACACCCACATCCTCGAACCCGACCAGCAGAAGTGGCTCGAAGAGCGCGTCGAGGTCAAACACGAGAAGCCGACCGTCGCGCAGCAGAAGTACATCCTGAGCAAGCTCAACGCCGCCGAAGCGTTCGAGACCTTCCTGCAGACCAAATACGTTGGGCAGAAGCGATTCTCGCTCGAGGGTGCGGAAACCGTCATCCCGATGATGGATGCCGTGATCGACCAGGCCGCCGAGCACGCGCTCGACGAGGTCGTCATCGGCATGCCGCACCGCGGCCGTCTCAACGTGCTCGCCAACATCGTCGGCAAGCCGTACAGCCAGATCTTCAGCGAGTTCGAGGGCAACCTGAACCCGTCGCAGGCGCACGGCTCCGGCGACGTCAAGTACCACCTCGGCGCCAACGGCACGTACCTACAGATGTTCGGCGACAACGACATCGCGGTGTCGCTGGTGGCCAACCCGTCGCACCTCGAGGCGGTCGACCCTGTCCTCGAGGGCATCGTGCGGGCCAAGCAGGACCTGCTGGACATCAACAGGGGAGTCGACGGTTCCGAAGATTTTCCCGTCGTGCCGCTGATGCTGCACGGCGACGCGGCGTTCGCGGGCCAGGGTGTGGTGGCCGAGACGCTGAACCTCGCGCTGCTGCGCGGATACCGCACCGGTGGCACGATCCACATCATCGTCAACAACCAGATCGGTTTCACCACATCGCCTTCCGACGCCAAGTCGTCGGAATACTGCACTGACGTGGCGAAGATGATCGGCGCGCCGATCTTCCACGTGAACGGGGACGACCCCGAGGCGGCGGTGTGGGTGGCGCGGCTGGCGATGGACTTCCGGCAGAAGTTCAAGAAGGACGTCGTCATCGACATGTTGTGCTACCGCCGCCACGGGCACAACGAGGGCGACGACCCGTCAATGACGCAGCCCTCGATGTACGACGCGATCGACACCAAGCGTGGCGTCCGCAAGACCTACACCGAAGCGCTGATCGGCCGCGGCGACATCTCGATGAAGGAAGCCGAGGACGCGCTGCGCGACTACCAGGGCCAGTTGGAGCAGGTCTTCAACGAGGTCCGCGAACTCGAGAAGCACACGATCGAGCCGAGCGAGTCGGTCGAGAGCGACCAGATGCTGCCCGCGGGCATGGACACCGCCGTCGACAAGTCGCTGCTGGCGCAGATCGGCGACGCGCACCTCGCCGCGCCCGACGGCTTCACCGTGCACTCCCGTGTCAAACCGGTGCTGGAGAAGCGCCGCGAGATGGCCTACGAAGGCAAGGTCGACTGGGCCTTCGCCGAATTGCTCGCGCTCGGCTCGCTGATCGCCGAAGGCAAGCTGATCCGGTTCTCCGGCCAGGACACCCGGCGCGGCACGTTCACGCAGCGGCACGCGGTGGTCATCGACCGCAAGACCGGGGCCGAGTTCACGCCATTGCAGCTGCTGGCCACCAACGGCGACGGGCAGCCGACCGGCGGCAAGCTGATGATCTACGACTCGGCGCTTTCCGAGTACGCGGCCGTCGGCTTCGAATACGGCTACTCGGTGGGCAACCCCGAGGCGGTCGTGTTGTGGGAGGCGCAGTTCGGCGACTTCGTCAACGGTGCGCAGTCGATCATCGACGAGTTCATCAGCTCCGGCGAAGCCAAGTGGGGACAGCTGTCTGACGTGGTGCTGCTGCTGCCGCACGGCCACGAGGGCCAGGGACCCGACCACACGTCAGGTCGTATCGAGCGGTTCCTGCTGCTGTGGGCCGAGGGCTCGATGACGATCGCGATGCCGTCGACGCCTGCGAACTACTTCCACCTGTTGCGGCGCCACGCGCTCGACGGTATCCACCGTCCGCTGATCGTCTTCACGCCGAAGTCGATGCTGCGAAACAAGGCCGCTGTCAGCGACATTCGCGATTTCACCGAGCAGAAGTTCCGCTCGGTGATGGAGGAGCCGACCTACACCGACGGCGACGGCGACCGCGGCAAGGTCAAGCGAATCCTGTTGACCAGCGGCAAGATCTACTACGAGCTGGTCGCGCGCAAGGCCAAGGACAAGCGCGACGACGTGGCGATCGTGCGCGTCGAGCAACTCGCCCCGCTGCCCAGGCGACGGCTGAACGAGACGCTCGACGGCTATCCCAACGCCGAGCAGTTCTTCTGGGTCCAGGAGGAGCCCGCCAACCAGGGTGCCTGGCCGACGTTCGGCCTGACGCTGCCCGAGCTGCTGCCCGAGAAGCTGACGGGGTTGAAGCGGATCTCGCGGCGTGCGATGTCGGCGCCGTCGTCGGGCAGCTCGAAGGTGCACGCGGTCGAACAGCAGGAAATCATCGACGAGGCGTTCGCCGAATAGCACCTCCGCCCATGGCCCGTGGGCTGATTTGCGAACCTGAAGTGAAGTAGTCCACTACTTACCCGATGTCGCGCCGGCCGCCGGACAATTCGTCCGACAGCGAAGGCGGTGGACGATGTCGAGATTCGGCGTGGGCATGGTCGATTTCCTGGTGAACACCAGGTTCGGTCCGACTCCGATGCTGCAGAGCAGCCTGATGACGGCTCACGCGGCACAGGTGGATTCGCTGTGGGTACCCGATCACCTGAACTCGCTGTTTCCCCGTTCGGTCGTGAAGAAGCCGTACGTGGGGGCGGCCTCGCTGATGCCACGTCCTGATGCCTACCTAGAGCCGTGGACGATGCTCGGCCACCTGGCTGCCAAGAACCGTTGGCGGCGACTGAAACTGGGTCTCGCCGTGACCGACACCGGCAGACGCAATCCCGCCGTGACCGCTCAAGCCGCGGCCACCCTGCATCTCCTGACGAAGGGCCGGGCGATACTCGGCATCGGGACCGGCGAACGGGAGGGCAACGAGCCGTACGGAGTCGAGTGGTCCAAGCCGGTGGGCCGCTTCATCGAAGCGATCGCGACGATCCGTGCGCTGTGGGACTCCGACGGGGAACCGGTCACCCGTGACTCGGAATTCTTCCCACTGCACGACGCCACCTTCGATCTTCCGCCGTACAAGGGCACGTGGCCCGAAATCTGGATCGCGTCGCACGGCCCGCGCATGCTGAAAGCGACGGGCCGCTACGCCGACGGATGGTTTCCCGCCGCAATCCTTCACCGGCCCGACTACAAGGGCGGCCTGGAGGCGGTGCGCGCAGCCGCATCCGATGCGGGACGCGACCCGGCGTCGATCCGCGCTGCCAACTTCTTCTACGTCCTCACCGGACGAAGCCGCGACGAGATCGACGAAGCGCTGAACTCCACCGCGATGAAGACGTTCGGGCTTCTCATCCCGGCCGCGGAGTGGCAGCGACACGGACTCACGCATCCGATGGGCGCCGACTTCACCGGCTTCCAGGACATCATTCCGCAGGTGCTCGACGAGCAGACCGTGCTGTCCCTCACCGCACACGTACCGACGTCGCTTCTGCGGTCGAGCCTGTTGGCAGGCACAGCTGACGAGGTGGTCGACCAGGTCGCCGAATGGCGCGACTTCGGAGTGGATTACGGCGTGTTCGCCAATGCCAGTTTCTCGCAGCCCAGCATGAAGAACGCGCTCGCGGCCAGCGGGCCATTCCTGCAGATCCTGCGCAAGGTCAGGAAGCTCTAACCTTCCTGCGCGGCCCGGCCGTCGGCCCAGATGCCGCGTACGTGGCCGATGTGCTTGCGCATCAAGCGTTCTGCGCCATCGGCGTCGCCGGCCTCGATCATGTCTAGTATCTCGGTGTGCTCATGCGCCGACGGGACGAGTTGTCCGTCGTCGGCCAATTCGGGCAGGCCGGTGATCCGCGACCGCGCCTTCAGCGAGCGGACGATCTCCACGAGGTGCGAGTTGCCGGCGAGCGCCAGCAGTTTGCAGTGGTATTCGAGGTCGGCCGTGACATGGCCGATCACATCGTTGTCGGCCGCCGCCCGCTCGATGTCCTTCGCCAATTCGCGGAGTTCCGCCAGCGATTCGGGAGCGACACCCATTTCGGCGATGCGCCGCACGGTGGGCACCTCGAGCAGCATGCGCAGCTCGGCGAGTTCGTCGAGTTCCTCATCGGAGGGCTGGCGCACCCGAAAGCCTTTGTTGCGCACCGATTCCATCAAGCCGTCGTTGGCCAGCTGAATCATCGCCTCGCGCACCGGCGTCGGCGATACGCCGAACTGCTCGGCCAGGATGGGCGCCGAATAGACCTGGTTCGCCTTGAGTTGGCCCGAGATCACCGCCGCGCGAAGCGTCTCGACGATCTCGTCACGCATGATGCGCCGCGGCGCAAACGCCGCCAGCGTCGGTGCCGACTCGCCGCCCCGGCCGGACATCGTTCTCCCCTCTGCGGTGACCCCGCGATGGTGACTGCGATGCTACCGCACTGATAAAATTTCACATGTCACATACCCATGGTGAGGAGGGCCGCCGCGATGCGAACCACCCGGGTTTTCCATGCGGTGGACTCGCATACGGAGGGCATGCCGACCCGTGTGATCACGGGCGGTGTCGGGACCATTCCCGGCACCACGATGTTCGACAAGCGCCGCTACTTCATCGAGAACCTGGACGACGTCCGCAGGCTGCTGATGAACGAGCCCCGCGGTCACTCGGCGATGAGCGGAGCCATCCTCCAGCCGCCGACCCGCCCCGACGCCGACTACGGGGTCGTGTACATCGAGGTGTCCGGGTGCCTGCCGATGTGCGGACACGGGACCATGGGAGTGGCGACAGTCCTCGTTGAGACGGGAATGGTGACGGTGACGGAGCCCGTCACCACGATCCGCCTCGACACCCCCGCGGGTCTGGTCGTCGCCGACGTCGAGGTCGTCGACGGGTCCGCACACTCGGTGACCCTCACCAACATCGCGTCGTTCGCCCTCGGCCTCGACAGGACGGTCGAGGTACCGAGGTGGGGCGCGGTCCCCTACGACATCGCCTACGGCGGAAACTTCTACGCCATCGTCGAATTGGACAAGCTGGGCATCGAGTTCGACCGCGCGAACAAGAACGACATCATGGCCGCCGGGCTGGCCGTCACCGCAGCGATCAACGCGCAGGAACCACCGGTGCACCCCGCCAATCCCGAGATCACCGGCTGTCACCACGTCTATCTGGCAGCGCCGGGCTCGACCGCCGCTCATTCCCGGCACGCGATGGTGATTGAACCCGGGATGTTCGATCGATCCCCGTGCGGGACCGGAACCAGCGCACGGATGGCTCAGCTGCATGCCCGCGGTCAGCTCGCGCTGCACACCGACTTCATCAACGAGTCGTTCATCGGCACACGGTTCACCGGACGTCTCATCGAGCAGGGCGCCCTCGGCGACCTGACGACGGTGACGCCGACGATCACCGGCCGAGCATGGGTCACCGGCACCGCGCAATACATGCTCGACCCCAGGGATCCGTTTCCGGCCGGCTTCGAGCTCTGAGTGGACCTGACATTCGTCGACGCCGACGCCGTCGCCAGGGCGGTGTCACCCGCGGCCGCGGTGCGCGCCATCGAGGAAGCCCTGCGCGCAGGACTCGACCCGGCAGAGGACTTCGACCGTCAGATCGTCGAGACTGAACACGGCCAACTGCTGCTGATGCCGTCGCGGTCGCCCTCCAGCGTCGGGGTCAAACTGGCCACCGTCGCCCCGGCCAACCCGAGTCACGGGCTGCCTCGCATCCAAGCGCTCTACGTGGTGTTCGATGCGGCAACGCTGACGCCGCGGACGCTGATCGACGGGGCCGCGCTGACCGCGCTGCGCACCCCCGCAGTGTCGATCGCAGCGGTCAAGCCGGCACTGTTGACCAAAGACAGCCCGTTGCACCTCACCGTGTTCGGCGCGGGTCCGCAGGGCATCGGGCACGTCGCGACCCTTCGCGAGGTCGTCGACGGGCACCGCCCGGTTGCGTCCGTCACCCATGTGGTGCGCAACGTCGCCACGGCCGCCCTGCCTTCTGGAAGCACCGTCGTGCCTGCGGACTCCCCCGAAGCCGACGACGCCCTGAGGCGCGCTGACG
>DATEIG010000008.1:0-12511 GCA_035279185.1 Mycobacterium sp. | reverse complement strand
CCCTCGGCAGCAGCAGCCGACGAGGTCTCTCCGCTGGTCTCGGACTTCTTCTCCGACGAACAACCTGCTAGACCGGCGATGACAATCGCCGCGCCGCCGACGGCGACCACGAACCCACGCTTCACCACTGCTCTCCTTTTGTTGTGCGCGGACCGGCACGATCGGCCGGTCCGTCTCCGGAGAGAGTATGGAGTGCGGCCCGCGAGGGTGGGTGAATGTCGGAAAATTTGCCTGGCCACCGCCTGCTGATTGAATACACGGCGTGGCGGACCCGTATTTCAGCATCGAAGCGGAGCTGCCGGGACGCCAAGGACGCGCAGGCGTCATCCGAACACCTCACGGCGACATCCACACTCCCGCCTTCATTGCCGTCGGCACCCAGGCGACGGTGAAGTCGGTACTGCCGGAAACCATGAAACAGATTGGCGCACAGGCGGTTTTGGCCAACGCCTACCACCTGTATCTGCAGCCGGGCGCCGACATCGTCGCTGAGGCAGGCGGCCTGGGAACGTTCATGAACTGGCCGGGACCGACCTACACGGACAGCGGCGGGTTCCAGGTCCTCTCCCTCGGTGCGGGATTTCGCAAGGTGCTCGCGATGGACACCGACCGGGTCCAGGCCGACGACGTGATCGCCGAGGGCAAGGAACGGCTGGCCCGCGTCGACGACGACGGCGTCACGTTCACCTCCCACCTCGACGGATCCACCCACCGGTTCACCCCTGAGGTGTCCATCGGGATCCAGCACCAGCTGGGCGCCGACATCATCTTCGCCTTCGACGAGCTGACGACGCTGGTCAACACCCGCGGCTACCAGGAGGAGTCCGTGCAGCGCACGCATCGGTGGGCGGTGCGCTGCCTGGCCGAGCATCGCAGGCTGACCACCGCACAACCTGACCGCCCGCCACAGGCCCTGTTCGGTGTGGTGCAGGGCGCCCAGTACGAGGATCTGCGCCGGGAAGCGGCTCGCGGGTTGGTCTCGATCGTCGACGACGACGGTCGCGGCTTCGACGGGTACGGCATCGGCGGCGCGCTGGAGAAGCAGAACCTCGCGACGATCGTCGGATGGGTCAGCAGCGAGTTGCCGCACGACAAGCCGCGGCACATGTTGGGCATCAGTGAGCCGGATGACCTGTTCGCCGCAATCGCCGCGGGCGCAGACACTTTCGACTGTGTCTCGCCGTCACGGGTGGCGCGCAACGCGGCCGTCTACTCGGCGACCGGGCGATTCAACATCACCGGAGCGCGGTACCGTCGCGACTTCACCCCCATCGACGCCGAATGCGACTGCTATACGTGCGCGCACTACACGCGCGCGTATCTCCACCACCTGTTCAAGGCCAAGGAGATGCTGTCGGCGACGTTGTGCACCATCCACAACGAGCGGTTCATCATCCGCCTCGTCGACCACATCCGGATGGCGATCAGGGCAGGCGAATTCGACGAGCTCAAAGCGCATGTGCTCGGCCGGTACTACGGAAGCTGACCCCCAGCGCTCTTAGACACCCGTAGAATAACGGGATGACGGCGTCGACGGCCCAGGAACTGCTGGTTCGGCTCCTCGAGCCGGGGAATCGGGCGAACCCGTACCCGGCGTACGCCGACATCCGTCGGCTCGGCCCGCTTCGCATCCCCGAACTGAACCTGACGGTCTTCTCGTCGTACCGCGACTGCGACGATGTTCTGCGGCATCCCGACTCGGCAAGCGACTTCCGCAAGGCGACGCCGATGGAGGGCCGTCCGGATGCCGACGACGTCGACGAGTACGGCGAGCCCAGCTTCCTGTTCCTCGACCCGCCCGACCACACCCGGCTGCGGCGCCTGGTCAGCAAAGCCTTTGTGCCCAAGGTGGTCAACGCTCTCGAACCCGACATCACCGCACTGGTGTCGGACCTGCTCGACGCGGCCGCCGAGAAGGGCGAATTCGACGTCGTCAGCGATCTGGCGCATCCGCTGCCGGTGGCGGTGATCTGCCGCTTGCTCGGCGTGCCGATCGAAAACGAGCACGAATTCAGCCGGGCGTCGACGCTGTCCGCGCAGTCCCTCGACCCGTTCATCACGTTCACCGGCCACGCGCCGGACAACCAGAAGAGTCAGATCGAGGCCGAGTTGTGGCTCTACGAGTACCTGGGGGAGCTGATCGCGAAGCGTCGGTCCGATCCGGGCGACGATCTGATGTCGGGTCTGATCCACGTCGAAGAATCCGGTGACCAGCTCACCGAACAGGAGATCATCGCGACCTGCAGCCTGCTGTTGGTCGCCGGCCACGAAACGACGGTCAACCTGATCGCCAACGCGATCCTGGCGATGGTGCGTCAACCCGAGCAGTGGACCGCGTTGGCGCGGGATGCCTCGAGGGTCTCGGCGGTCGTTGAAGAGACGCTGCGTTACGACCCGCCCGTTCAGTTGAACGGCCGAATTGCCGCCGCCGACATGACAATCGGCGACACCGGGATCGCCAAGGGCGACACCATGATGCTGCTCCTGGCCGCCGCGCAGCGCGACCCCGCGTTGTGCGAGCGGCCGGACGAGTTCGACCCGGATCGGGATTCGATCAGGCATCTCGGATTCGGCAAGGGGCCGCACTTCTGCCTCGGCGCCCCGCTGGCGCGGCTGGAAGCGGCCATCGCACTGTCCGCCGTCACGGCTCGGTTTCCCGCGTGCAGGCCGGCAGGCGAGCCTCAGTACAAACAGAACGTCACACTGCGCGGGATGTCCGCGTTCCCGGTGACCGTCTAGAGTTCCATCTCCTCCAGGACACGCGCGGTCGGCGGCCCGACGAGCGCAGGCGCGGAATCCGGCGACGACCAGATCTGGTTGATCAGCAGTTCACGGAATCTGGTTGCCGCGTCGAGGTTCTCGAAGCTGAGGTTGATCACCACGTAGTTCGGGTCGTCGGCCGGCTGATACACCTCGGTGCGCGTCACCCCAGCCGCTTCCCGGGCGGGGGCGAATTTCTTGAACGCGTCGAGCCAGACCGCCAACTCGCTGATCTCGTGCTCGATGTGCAAGACGGGCATAGCACCAGTGTGGACTACCGTGCGAGGTTATGACTTCCACCTTGCTCGACTCGCGCGTCGCGGCGGCTCTCAACCGGATGTTCAGCGAAGCGGACGCACAGATGCCGATTCTCGGCGAGCTGATGGGCCGCGACCAAGTGCCCGGCGAGGCCAGCGCGCAGCAGCGGGCCGACGCGTTGAGCGACTTCTACCTGCCGATCACCCGTGAGGCGGGCCGACTGCTGTACACGCTGGTCAGAGCGTCGCGTCCGACGAACGTCGTCGAATTCGGCATGTCGCTCGGCATCTCCGCGATCCACCTGGCCTCAGCGGTGCGGGACAACGGCGAGGGTCGCGTGGTGACGACGGAACTCAACGCGAGGAAGGTCGAGATAGCCACGGCGAATTTCGCCGACGCCGGCCTGGACGACTTGATCACCGTGCTGCACGGCGATGCGCTGGAGACCCTGCAATCGGTCGACGGCCCGGTCCAGTTCGTCCTGCTCGACGGCTGGAAGGACCTCTACGTGAAGGTGCTGGAGCTGCTCGAGCCGCGGCTGTCGTCGGGCGCGATCGTCGTCGCCGACAACACCAGCATGGCGGGGCTGCAGGGCTACCTCGACTATGTTCGCGATCCGGCCAACGGATATGTCAGCGTGCACTTTCCGGTCCGCGACTCCGACAGCATGGAGATCTCCTGCCGGGTCTGATCACGTCACCAGCTCGTCGATGACTTCGCGCGCGGCGCGCTCGCCCGCGTCGACGGCGCCCTCCATGTAAGCGCTCCAGTACGTCGCGGTGTCCGTCGACGCCCAGTGGATGGAACCGATCGGCACCGTGAGCGCGGGTCCGTACTTGGTCCAGACATGGGGCCCGTGGTTGGCGTTGTAGCAGCCGCGGGTCCACTGCCGGTCCGACCACTCGCCGTCGACATAGTGCTCCGGCTTGGCGGCCTTCTGCCCGTAATGGCGCACCAGTTCGGCCGTCATCGCCTCACGACGCTGCGCCTGGGGAAGCCTCCCGACCGTGCGTGCCTCGTCGCCTTCCAGGAACAGCAGGATGACGCCGTGGTCGTCGCCCGGTATGCACGTGTCGTTCGACATCCGCGCGGGTCCGATGTCGGAAATCAGCTGACCGTTGAAACCATCTGTGCGCCAGAAGGGTTCGTCGTAGACGAAGAACGCCTTCATCGCCGAGCCGTTGGGGAGTCGCTGGGTGAGTTGGTCCCGCACACCCGACAGCGGCGGGTCGTACATGATGCGGCCCGCCAGCGTCGGCGAGATCGCCACGATCGCCCGACGGCCCCTGGCCACCCGGCCGCCGCGACAGTGCACGGTGACGCTGTCCGGGGCGTGTTCGATCAGCAGCACCGGCGCCTCGAGCACGATGTGGTCGGCGATGAGTGCGGCCAACCGCTTCGGGATTTCACTGGTGCCGCCGACGAAGCGGGTCGTCTGAGCGCCGCCCTCGGATTCGGCATACAGGTCGGAGGTCACCCCGCACGTCTGAATCGTGAAGAGCAGGTGCAGGAACGACACCTCGGCGGTGGGGACCGCGAGGATGCCGACGGTGCAGATCTCGAGCAGTGTCCGGGCGACGACCGAAAGGCCTTGTGCGTCATACCAAGCGCCGGCGGTGATCGCATCCCATTCGCTCGCGCGCGGCGCCTCCCACGGCGCCTCGACAGGCACCTCGGCCGCCAGCACGTCGAGTCGGCGGAGCACCAGCTCGAGTTCCTTCAGCTCGGACGTGAAGCGGGCGTGAAACTCGTTCTCGCGCAGCACACCCGAGCCGCCGAGCTCATACGACGTCTCGCCCTCGTCGTACTGCGGATAGGTCTGCACACCGAGTTCCTCGGCCAGCCGGAACATCCGCTGGTGGGTGTCGCCGATCCATTGCGCGCCGAGTTCGATCGGAACCCCCGGGATGACTTCCTCGGTCAGAATCCGGCCGCCCACCCGCTCGTCGGCTTCGAGGACGAGCGGCGTCAGCCCGGCTTCGAGGACCTTCCGGGCGGCGATCATGCCCGAGATGCCTGCACCGACGATGACGACGTCGGCTTCATGGCTTGCTGGGTGTGCCATGGTGCACACCCTTCCACGCGGCTCTACAGCGGGTTGAGGATTCGGTCGAGGAACTGTCGTGTGCGCTCCTCCTTGGGGTCGCCGATGACCTCGGCGGGCGGCCCCTTCTCGAGGATCACCCCTCGGTCGGTGAAGAGCACCTGGTCGGAAACCTGCCTGGCGAACTGGATCTCGTGGGTGACGATGACCAGCGTCCAGCCCTCGACGGCCAGGTCGCGGATGACCGAGAGCACCTCCCCGACGAGTTCGGGATCGAGCGCCGACGTCGGCTCGTCGAACAGCACGACCTTCGGCTTGAGCGCCAGTGCCCGCGCGATGCCGACGCGCTGCTGCTGGCCACCCGACAGCTGGAACGGGTACTGGTCGCGCTTCTCGGCGAGACCGACCTGCCCCAGCAGGTCGACCGCCTCCGACACCGCCTCGTCCTTCGGCTGCTTCTGCACGACCACCGGGCCCTCGATGACGTTCTCGAGCACGGTTTTGTGCGGGAACAGGTTGTGCGCCTGGAACACGAACCCGCTCTGAGCGCGGTACCGCCGGAGGGTGTCCTTGGCGACCGGCTTGGAGAAGTCGACCTCCACCCCGTCGTCGCCGCCGACCCGAATCACGCCGGCGTCCGGCACGTCGAGTGCGTTCAGCGCACGCAGCAGCGTCGTCTTACCGGAGCCCGACGGGCCGATGATCGTGGTCGCCGTGCCACGCGGAACCGTGAACGACACACCCTTGAGGACTTCGTTGTCCCCGAACGCCTTCTTCACGCCCTCGGCGACGATCCTGTTTTCACGCGGCTCTGTCATCGCGCCACATACCTTTCCAGTCGGTGTTCGAGACGACTCTGGCCGAACGAGAGCACCAGGCAGATCACCCAGTAGTAGACCGCCGCGGTGCCGTACAGCGCGAAGAACTCGAACGTCGGCGCAGCGATGATCTGTGCCTGCCGCAGCAACTCGGTGACGAGAATCGTCGACGCCAGCGACGTGTCCTTCACCAACGAGATCAACGTGTTCGACAGCGGAGGCACCGCGACACGGGTGGCCTGCGGAAGGATGATTCGGCGAAGCGATCCCACGTAGTTCAGTCCGATGGTCTCGGCCGCTTCCCACTGCCCCTTCGGGATGCTCTGGATCGCCGAGCGGATGATCTCCGCGGCGTAGCCGCCCACGTTGAGCGAGAACGCGATCACCGCAGCGGGGAACGGGTCGATCTTGACGCCGAGTTCCGGCAGCGCGAAGAACACGATGAACAGCTGCACGAGCAGTGGCGTCCCTCGGATCACCGAGATGTAGAACCGTGCGACGTTGGTGAGCACGACGTTCGACGACAACCGGGCCAACGCCACCACGAGCGCGAGCACCAGCCCGATGGCGAAGCTGATGATCGTCAGCGGAATCGTCATCG
This sequence comes from Mycobacterium sp., assembly GCA_035279185.1. Classification (GTDB taxonomy): domain Bacteria; phylum Actinomycetota; class Actinomycetes; order Mycobacteriales; family Mycobacteriaceae; genus Mycobacterium. Next base: position 6,030 of record DATEIG010000008.1, on the reverse strand, counting down.
TGATCGCGGCCTTCGCCAGCGGCCCGAGGCTGTCGAGCACCAGCTGCCACGTCGACCGCGGCGCCTTCTGGTTCTCCGCGGACGCGGGAGCGCCGGAGGCGTTCGCCTTCAGATACTTCTGCGATATCTCGGCGAGGGTCCCGTCGGCCTTCAGTTCGTCGAGCGCCTTGTTCAGGTCGGGCAGCAGGCCGCTGTCCTTGCGCGCGGCGAAGCCCTGCTCGCTCTTCTCGCCGACGTTGCCGGCGATCTTGACCGTTTTGTCGCCGGTCTCGGCGAGGTAGGCGTACACCGCGATGCTGTCGTTGATGACGACGTCGACGCGGCCCTGGTTGAGCAGTTTGATGGCCTGGGTGAAGCCCTCGACGGCCTCCACCCTGGCACCCGCCTTGCGGGCCACCTCCGACCAGTTGCTGGTGGCGTTCTCGGCGGCGACCTTGCCTTTCAGGTCGGCCAGAGACTTGATCGAGTTGTCGTCGGCGCGGGTGACGATCACGCCCTCGCCAACCGAATACGGTTCGGAGAGGTCGTATTTCGCCTTGCGCTCGTCGTTGATCGTCACCTCGTTGGCGACGACGTCGAACCGGTTGGCCTCGAGCGCGGCGAAGATCGAGTCCCACGGCGTCTCGACGAACTCGACCCGGACGCCGAGCTTGTCCGCGACCGCCTTGGCGACGTCGACGTCGTAGCCGACGAGCTCGTTGGTCGCGGCATCGTGGTAGCTGAACGGGGAGTAGACGCCTTCGGTGCCGACGCGGAGCACACCCGATGACTTCACCTGGTTCTCGCCGGACGATCCGCCGCACCCCGCGAGCACCAGTGCCGTCAACAGCACCAGCGCCAAGAGTCCTCGGCGCAGATAAATTTTCACCGCAGGACCGTAGCAATGAGCGGCGCGTTGCCGAAGGGTTCTGCTCACCCTGGCCGGTATACCCAATTAAGATCCGGCACCGTGCCCGAGGAAATGTCCGTAGAGGACGCCGCCGCGCGTCTGCAGTCCGTCGACACCTTGGGCATTCCGCTCGGACCGGGGCAACCGCCTGCGTTCCTGCGCGCGCTCGGCGAGCGTGACGACTGGACCGACCTGCGGGTCTACGGCGCGCTGCTCGCTGTCATGACCGAACTGTTCTCGCGCAAAGGCGTGCACTACCTGTCCGGGTTCTACGGCCCGCTCGAACGGGCGCTGCTGGGAGCGGGTGCGGACATCGAGTTCACGCCTGCGGACTTCCGCCGCTTCGGGCCGCTACTTCAGGCCCAGGCTCCCCGTGTGATGACGACGGTGGCGACGCCGCCCGACTCCGGCGGCTGGTGCTCGCTGTCGCTGCACGCCGGCGGCACGATCGACGAATTGCACCGTGCGGGAGCCGATCCCGAGCGGCTGCTGATCGTCGAGGTTTCCGACGCCTTTCCGCGCACGTTCGGCCTGGGCGAAAAGCACCGCCACGCGGTGCATATCGATGAGATCGATGTCCTGGTGCGATCGACGGACGCGCCGCTGGAGTTACCCGGTGCAGACGCGGCGCCGACCGAGGCCGACGATGCCATCGCCCGGCACGCCGTCGAGTTCATCCCGCCCGGCGCGACCCTGCAGGTGGGGATCGGCTCGATTCCCAACCGGATCGCGACGCTGCTCGCCGAGGGGGACGGCGACGGGTACGGATTGCACAGCGAGATGTTCACCGACGGCTGCATGAAGCTGCATCGTGCGGGCAAGATCAGCAATGCGCGCAAGGGCCAGTACGACGGCGTGAGCGTGACGACATTCGCGTTCGGCTCGAAGGATCTCTACGACTGGCTGGACGGAAACGTCGACGTCGCATTCCTTCCCGTCGACATCGTGAACTCACCTGAGGTGATCGCTTCCAACGACAGCATGATCTCGATCAATGGTGCGCTCGCGATCGACGTTCAGGGCCAGGTGGTGGCCGACACCATCAACGGCAAGCAGTTCAGCGGCATCGGCGGTGCCGAAGACTTCGTGGCAGGTGCTGGACTCGAACTGTCGGACCGGTCGCTGATCTGCCTGCCGTCGACCTTCACCAAGGACGGCGAACTGCAGTCGCGGATCGTGTCGTCGTTCACCGAGGGCGCGGTGATCACCACCCCGAGGCATCAGGTCGACGTGATCGTCACCGAGTACGGCATCGCTGAATTGGAGGGACGGACCACGCGCGAGCGCGCCGAAGCCCTTGCGGCGATTGCACATCCGAAGTTCCGTGACGAGCTTCGTCGCCGAGTCGCCACTTGAAGCGCGCTTTTCGCTGGTTGGATTCCATGTCATGAGTGGCCGGCCGGCGAGTAGATCCACGGCTCGCGGGGGAGCGCCGCCGGATCGAACTGGGCCAGCATCTCCTCGACAGTGCCCGCACGCCAACCCAGCGACGCCGCGATCTGCTCGAGCGCGCGCTCAACACCGATTTCCCCCAATGTGATTGCGCCGTCGCGCTTGGCCAGCCTCGCCCCGTCGGAGTTGAGCACCAACGCGACATGTGCATACGTCGGCACCGCATACCCCAGCAGCGTCGCGAGGTAAGCCTGCCTCGGGGACGACGCCAACAGATCATCACCCCGCACCACCTGATCGACACCCTGGGCAGCGTCATCGACGACGACCGCGAGGTTGTAGGCGGCCACCCCGTCACCACGGCGGATCACGAAATCGTCGACCAGACCGGTGTATTCGCCATGCAGCAGGTCATGCACGGAATACTCGACGACGTCGGTGCGCAATCGCAGTGCGGGCGGTCGCCCGGTCGCCTCCCGCCGGGCACTGCGCTCGTCGTCGGTCAGATCGCGGCAGGTCCCCGGGTAGGCCCCCTGCGGCGCATGAGGTGCCCTCGGCGCCTGCTGGATATCCTTTCTGCTGCAATAGCATTCGTACAGCAGACCCCGGTCGGCCAGCGAGTCGACGACATCGCCGTAGCGCTGAGGGTGGCGCGTCTGCCACTCGGCGGGCTCGTCCCACGTCACCCCGATCGCCGCGAGGTCTGCGAGTTGACGTTCGGCGATGTCGGTGTGCGTGCGGTCGTCGAGGTCGTCGACGCGCATCAGGAAGCGCCGCCCACTCGAGCGCGCGAACAGCCACGCGAGTACCGCGGTGCGCAGGTTGCCGATGTGCAGGTCGGCCGACGGACTCGGCGCGAACCGGCCTGCTCCTTCTGGCATCCGTTCAGCTTGCCTTGGTCTGGACTTCCTGCTTCTGCAGCGAGATCGACGCCGTGTCGACCGCCGATTGAATGCCCACCCCGTGGCCCTGCACGTTGACCGCCAGGCGGGTCCGATCGCCACGGAAGAGGTCGCGGGAGAACTCGCACGGCGCGCCGTGCTGGTCGTGGGTGATGCGCGTGATCAGCAGCAGCGCAGCCTTGGGCTTGATCCCGAGCAGCGATGCCTCGGTGGTCGTGGCGTTGACCGCTTCGATGCGCTCCTCCGCGCGGGTGGGCACGAGCCCGTACTGCGCTTCCAGCATTTCGTAGATGGAGCCGCCGAGTTGCTGCTCGAGCAGCCCGGGGAAGGCCTCGGCCGGAAACTGCGCCAGCTCCAACGAGATCGGCGAGCCGTCGGCCAGGCGAACCCGCTGGATCTCCACGACGAAGTCGTCGGCGCCGATGCGTAGCGCCTTCTGCGTGACGCGGTCCGGCGCGGTGATCTTGGTCGAAATCACCCTGGTGCCGGCGACGTATCCCTGGTTCGCCAGGAACGCCGGCACGCCGACGACGTCGGACAGGCTGCGCTGCACCTGGCCGTGGCTGATGAAGATGCCGCCGGAGCGGCCGATGACCCGGTGGACCAGGCCCGCTTCCTCCAACGCGGCCAGCACCTGTCGGAGGCTGGACCGGCTGGTGTTGTAGCGGTCGGCGAGATCGCGCTCGCTGCCGAGTTTCGTGCCGGGGTCGCCGGCGTTGATGTCCGCAACGATTCGGCGGCGTAGTTCCTCAGTTGGCGTCGCCACCGGAAACCTCCCCGTCGATTTGGTACGGCCAATTCTACGCGGCTAGGCCTCGGCCATTGCCTCATTCGACTCCGGCAGAATCTGACCGCCGTCCACGACAAGCGTTTGACCAGTGATGTACCCGGCCTCGTCGGTGGCGAAGAACAGCGCGGCGTTGCCGATGTCGGCGACGCTGCCGAGGCGGCCCGCGGGAATGGCCGCGGCCATTTGGTCCATGTAATCCTGACCCATTTCGACAAGACCTTCGGTGACGATGTTGCCGGGCAGCACCGCGTTGATGGTGATCTGCTTGCGCGCGAGCTCGATCGCCGCGGTCCGGATGAACCCGAGCTGGGCGGCCTTACTGGCCCCGTAGTGCGACCAGCCGGGGAAGCCGGTGACAGGACCGGTGATCGACGACGTGACGATCACGCGGCCGTGCCCACTGGCCGTCAGCGCGGGCAGGGCGGCCTGCACGATGAACACGGTGCCCTTGAAGTTCACCGCGAGCACGTGCTCGATGTCCTCTGGAGTGAGGTCCTCGAGCTTGCCCGACGGGAAGATGCCCGCGTTCGCGCAGACGATGTCCAATCCGCCGTGACGCTCGATCGCGGTGTCGACCGCGCGGCGGCAGTCCTCGGGCTTCGTCACGTCCGCGGCCAGGCCGGTGACCTTCCCGGGGTGGTCGGCCAGAGCCGCCACGGTGTCGTCGATGTCGGCTTGGCTTCTCGCGGTGACCAATACGTCGACGCCTGCGGCGGCGAAGCATTCGGTGATCCCGCGACCAATGCCCTTGCTGCCGCCGGTGACGATGGCGGAGCGGCCTTGGAGTGAGGTGAACATGCGTGTGCCCTTCGGTCAGGCCAGACGATGGCCGTTGGAACTGAGATAGCGCTCTGCGAGCGTGCAGCTGCCCTCGGCGTAGGTGATCGCCTTGGCCTGCGATTCCCTGGAGTGGCTGTGGGTGCCCATCCACGCGAGCAACATCAGCCGCCGCAGCAGCACGAACGAGGCCAGCATGTCCTCGTCGGCCGCGGTCATCTCTCGGCGGCTGCGGTAGCCGGCGACCCAGGAGTCCTGCCAGTCGGGCAGCGCCGGGTCGTCCTCGATGAACGACACCGCGGTACCGAAATCGTAGAAGAACCAACCGAATCCGCAGTCGTCGAAGTCGATGACGGTGATCGTCGACCCGTCGACGAGAAGGTTGGCCAAGCGGAGATCGGCGTGGACCAGCCCGAAGCGCTCCGGACCCGAGCCGTAATCGGACAACCGGTTGCTCAACAGCTGCTGCGCGCGGTTCAGGATGTCGTACTCGGCGTCGCCGACGCCTGCTGCGTCGCGCCACTGGCCCCAGCGGGCCTCGGCGCCGAGGCAACTGGGCCAGTCCCAGGCGAACCGGCTGAACGACGGCGGGCGGTTCCACTCGTGCGAATGCTGGTGTAACGCAGCGGTTATCTGGCCGAGGGTGTGGAAGTCATGGACGGTGACCGTCTCCTCGTCCGGCTCGGCACCGGCCACCATCGCGAAATGCACGACGTGCCTGTCTGTTCCGCCGACATCCAGACTGACCACGCGCCTGCCGTCGGGTGCAGGCAGCACCTCTGGCACCGTGATGTCGCTGTCACGGCGCAGGGCGTCCAGCCAATCCAACTCGGATTCGATCTGGTGCGGCAGATGGTAGTTCTGCCGGTGCACCCGCAGGATCGTGCGAACGCCGGTCTGTGAATCCGTCACCGCGTACGTCGCGTTCTCCGACAGGTTCAGCAACTGTAGTGACGAGCCCTCCGGGAGCCCGTACTCGACGAGCGCACGCTCGGCCACGTCGATGTCGTTCGAGATCACGCCGTCGCCCATCAGTGGTCGCGTCCCTCGATCCCGGCGAGCACCTCCGTGATCCGGTCCCTCGCCGTGGTGACGTCGTCCATGCCGCCGCCGATGTAGAGCCGCCCCGCGGCGCCGATCATCTGCACGTCGACGATCGTAAGTCCCGGCGCCGCCCTCTCCGCCTCGTTCGCGGCGACGGCGGCGAACAGTGCCGGGGTCATCTCGTAGACCAGCAGTGACTGCCCGGGCAGGATCATCGAGGCCTGCCGGTTGCGGTT
>DATEIG010000007.1:0-3097 GCA_035279185.1 Mycobacterium sp. | reverse complement strand
TGACGACGCCCGGCACTGGATCGAAAGCCTGGGGTGGTCAACGTCTTTCACCAGCTTCGCCGAACTGGCCGCACGCTATCCCCGCAAGGTCGGTTCAGACGCCGGCAGCGGAACCGTCACCGCCACCCGGTTGGAAACCCTGTGACGAACGTGCAGGTTGTTGTCGCAATTTCGCCATCAGCGACAGAAAGGCTGCACGCTCGACACAGCGCCCAGGCGAGTGATCTGCGTCGCGCGCTGATCGCAAAAAATCCCGCTACCTGCGAGAACAGGTGCGGGATTTATGGCGGTGGCGGAGGGATTTGAACCCTCGGACGGGGGTTACCCGTCACACGCTTTCGAGGCGTGCTCCTTAGGCCGCTCGGACACGCCACCGTGTGGCAGCTTACCGATGACGCGCGGACTGCCCAAACCCGCGAGATTGCACTGAGGGTTGCGTCTGCGTCGGATCCACGACCATGGGTGCAATCTCGACGCAAAACGACACCGCAATCACCGCTGCCGCGCGAAGAACGCCTCCAGCGGCGCCGCGCATTCGTCGGCCAGCACCCCGCCGACGACCGCGGGCCGGTGCGTCAGCCTGCGATCGCGCACGACGTCCCACAGCGAGCCGACCGCGCCGGTCTTCGGTTCCCACGCCCCGAACACGAGCCGGGCGACGCGCGCCATCACCAGCGCGCCCGCGCACATCGTGCACGGTTCGACCGTCACCGCCAGGGTCGTGCCCTCGAGCCGCCAGCCGTCGCCCAACACCGACGCCGCCGCACGCATCGCCAGGATCTCCGCGTGCGCCGTCGGATCGCCGAGCGACTCGCGGGCGTTGGCGCCGCGGGCCAACTCACGCCCGTCCGGGCCGTAGATCACCGCGCCGATCGGCACGTCGTGCGGGCTCGCGTCCCCCGCGGCGTCGAGCGCAGCGCGGATGAGGTCTTCGTCGGTCACCGATCGAGGCGGTCGAGCACCGCCGACAACTCCTCGGCGAAGCCCATCTCCCGCGCGATCCGGCCGATCTGCTCGTCGGCGTACAGGTCGTACTCGCCGATGATGACCCCGAGCACCGCCTCGGGCAGGCCGACGTCCGACAGCAGGCCGAGGTCGCCCTCCTCGAACGGGTCGGCGTCCTCGAGTTCGTCCGGCTCGATGTCGTTGTCGAGTCGCTCCAGCACTTCGGCGGCGATGTCATAGTCCAGCGCCGCAGTGGCGTCCGACAGCAGAAGGCGGGCACCCGCGGGCGCGGGCCGCACGATCACGAAGAACTCGTCGTCGACGTCGAGCAACCCGAACACGGCGCCCGCGCTGCGCAGTTCCCGCAACTCGGTCTCCGCCGCCGCCAAGCTGGTCAACGCCGCGGACCGCATGGGCGAGCAGCGCCACTTGCCGTCCTCGCGGACGACAGCCACGCCGAAGCCGTCAGGCGCATCGGCGTCCCTCGCAGGTGCCCGCTGTGGTCCCATGGCCGCTTACGCTAGTCCCCGACCAGGACATTTGACCAGCTATCGCCCCAGCCGCAGGTCCAACGATCTTGATCGTGTGCCACCCTTGGAGCCGTGACAAAACCACCCGTCTGCGTGTTGGGTCTCGGCCTCATCGGCGGCTCGGTGATGCGCGCTGCGGCCGCCGCGGGACGCGAGGTCTTCGGGTACAACCGGTCGACCGAGGGCGTCGAGGCGGCCAGGGCCGACGGGTTCGACGCGACCGGGGACATCGAGACGACGCTGCAGCGGGCCGCGCAGACCAACGCGGTGATCGTCGTGGCGGTGCCCGTCCCCGCACTGCCGTCAGTGCTCGAGCGCGTCCGCGACCTTGCCCCCGACGCCCCGCTTACCGACGTCACCAGCGTCAAGGGCGCGGTGCTCGACGAGGTGAAGGCGGTCGGGCTGCTCGACAATTTCGTCGGCGGCCACCCGATGGCGGGCACTGCGCACAGCGGCTGGGCCGCAGGTGACGCAGAGCTGTTCGTCGACGCATCGTGGGTGCTCAGCGTCGACGACCACGTCGACCCGCGTATATGGGCCGCGGTCATGCAGCTCGCCCTCGACTGCGGCGCGGTCGTGGTGCCCGCGAGATCGGATGAGCACGACGCCGCCGTTGCCGCGATATCGCATCTGCCCCATCTGCTCGCCGAGTCTCTCGCGGCCACCGCCGCTGAGGTGCCGCTGAGCTTCGCGCTGGCCGCGGGCTCCTTCCGCGACGGCACCCGGGTGGCAGCCACCGCGCCCGATCTGGTTCGGGCGATGTGCGAGGCCAACGCCGACCAGCTGGTGCCCGCGCTCGACAGGGCCGTCGATCTGCTGCAGAGGGCGCGAGAGGCGTTGATCAGCGACGCATCTGTCGAAGAACTGGTCGGCGCCGGTCACGCCGCTCGCACACGCTACGACGACTTCCGCCGATCCGAGATCACCGCGATCGTCATTGGAAGAGACGGCTGGCGCGACGAACTGGCCGCCGCGGGTCGCGCAGGCGGGGTGGTCAGATCCGCTCTGCAAGTCCTGGATAGTCGAGGATGAAGCCGTCCGAGTCGACGGTCACGGTCGTGTCCGCCACGGGGGAATGCAGCTTGATGCCGTCGGAGGCACTGCTGTAGCTGATCGTCACCGGGTTGACGGCGAGGTCGGGCAGCGACACGTAGACCACCGGCACCGACATCGAGTCGTTGCGCTGATACAGGCCGGTGCGCCGGATCGGCAGGGTGTTGAAGAACGGGCTGAAGATCACGTCCACGTCGAGTGCGCCGTCGTAAGCCGCGCGGAGGGTCTGGCCGGAGTGGTCCTGCACCAGCCACATGTTCTCTTCGTCACGCGCGATCGACAGTTGACGTTCGCGCTCGGCCAGGGTGACCGTCATCGACAGTCGTTTGGTGGCTCCGGACTCGTCGGTGACGAGATCGTAGGACGCCGAGAACGGCGGGTGCGTAGCCGTTGCCGCCGCCACGATGCGGCCGTATGCCTTGATCCGATTGTTGGACAACTGCACCCGAGCGGACTCCATCCGGGGAACGTCGTGCGCGCGCCACGTCAGGATCGCCGGCCAGGCAGTGGGCTGTTGTGCACTCACCCATCTACCGTAGGCGAAGGACCGCTTCGTTCGTAGCCCGCTG
>DATEIG010000006.1:0-22233 GCA_035279185.1 Mycobacterium sp. | reverse complement strand
CGGGGCGGGCACATTCACCGTCGGCAGGTCGACCTGCTTCTCGGCCAGGGACGAGGTGCCGTCGCCGATAGGCACTTTCGGCAGGGTGCGGGCCTTCGGTTGAGGAACAGTGAACGTCTCCTCGTCCCATTCGGTCCATTCACTACTACACGAAGAGATGCCGAAGTCGCGGCACCCCTGCACCTTCAGCACATAGGTCGCTCCTGGTATCACGTCGCGGATCTCCCAGCCGGGAGTCCATGCAAAGAACTGGTTCTCCGGGATGAGCGTTCCGCCGGGGATGCCGAGGAAGTCGGGGTCGGATGTGGAGTGGTACCGGACCTGATAGGCGTCACTACTACCGGTAGTCCAATTGAACACCAATGTGGTCGGGTCCTTCATGACCACATCGGTGATGCACGGCCTGGCCTGCGGGCTACACGTCGCATAGGCCGGCGCCGCCAACGCCCCGCCGCTCGCCATGAGCCCGGCGAGCAGCGCAGCGGAGCCGATGACAGCTTGTCCCCTGACCTTCATCGTGAGTCCTCCTCATATCGGGTGTGGTGAGGAGTCTCGGTCGGGTGCGCGGCGTCGGCGTCAGTAGTCCGGTACTGCGATGTGCTGCCCGCCCACGACAACGTCCCACGGATCGCCCGCCGCGAGTGTCATCCGGCCCAGCCGCCGCGCATGACCCGCAGTCGTGCCGAAGTCGTCGACCCAGCTCCGTGCACGCATGGTCGCAAGCCACAGTTGGTGTTCGCGGGTCACGCCGATCGCGCCGTGCAACTGGTGCGCGATCGTCGTGACCGGTTCGACGGCGCGACCCACCGCCACCTTGGCCACGGTCACCGCGTAATCGGCCTGCCAGCTGCCGAACCCGTATTCATCGGCGGCTGCTGTCGCCAAAGCCGTTGCCGCACGGGCTCGTTCGATCTCACCCGCCATCGACGCCAGGGAATGCTGGACGGCCTGGAACGCGCTCAGCGGCCTACCGAATTGCGTGCGCTGGCGGGTGTGCGCGACGGTGAGATCCACTGCGGCGTCGAACGTGCCGATGATCTGCACGCAGCGTGCCCACGCGCCACGGCGCATCAACTCGTCACCGAAGGTGATATTCAGTTGCACTGTCTCGTCGGCAGGGAGATCGAAGGCGAACGTGCCGCGCGGTTCGCCTGCGAGGTTGTAGCCGACGGTGAGGTCCGGCTCGTCGACCACAGCGACATGAAGGGCATCGGCGGTACGCGCTGCCAACAGCACCGGGGCCGTCTGCGGCCACGGCACCTGTGTCGCGGTACCACGAATTCGGCCGTCGCGGAGGTACGCGTCGGCGGCCGCGATCGTCAGGGGCCCGTCGGCAGGTACGTCGACTCCTGCGTCACCCGCCAGCCACGCGGCCAGCAGATCGGTTTCCGCGATCGGCACCGCGGCCGCGTGGCGGGCCAGACCGGACAGCATGATCGCGGCCTCGGACGGCCCTGCCTCCTGGCTGCTCGTCAGCCGGCTCAGCCCCGTCTGTTCGAGGTTCTGCCACAGCGCGGAGTCGAAGCCGTCCCTCACCGACCTGCGGCCGATGTCGTCGACGAGTTGCGTGAGTTCGTCCGCAGCAGGCGCGGCAGGCTGCTTCGTCGATCCCATGCCCTTGGCGACCACGCCGCGCAGCACCTCGTTGGTGCCGCCGCGCAAGGTGAACAGCGGGGAGTGCAGCCGCGCGGTGGCGAGCAGCGCTTGCAGCGGCTCAGTGTGCGCGGCGGCGGGGTCGAGGCCGTCGATCAGATCGGCCACCACCTCGACCGACTCCTGCTCGAAGCGGGTGCCCAGATCTTTGACCAGCGCGGCTCGGCCCGCGGCGTCCACACCGTCGGACAGCGTGCGGGCCACCGACACCGACAGCTGGCGCAGCGAGATCATTCGAGCCATCAGGTCACCGAGTTCGGCGGCCGTCCGCTCGTCGATGTCCCGCTCCGCGAGCACCCGCACCGCCGAGAACACGAGCGTCGCGGTGGACAGGATGCGTTCGGGCCCACTGCGTTCGAAGCCCAACTCGGCGGTGACCTGGTGCCAGCCGTTGCCGATGTCGCCGAGCACGTCGCTGTCGGCGACGAAGACGTCGTCGAACAGCACCTCGTTGAAGTGGTGCTCGCCGTTCATCAACTCGATCGGGCTGATCGTGATGCCCGGGGCATCAGTGGAAACGATGAACTGGCTGAAGCCGGCATGGCGATGCTCGGGATCCAGGGGGCTGGTGCGCGCCAGTACGACGATCTGGTGCGCGACGTGGGCGCCGCTGGTCCACACCTTGGTGCCCGACAGTCGCCACCCGCCGTCGACGGCGAGCGCGCGCATCGCGACCGCCGCGAGGTCGGAGCCCGCGCCGTGCTCGCTCATCCCGATCGCCGAGTACAACGCGCCCGCGGCGATGCGGGGCAGAAGGCGGCGCTTCTGCTCCTCGCTTCCGTAGGCGAGCAGGCCGGGTGCGACCTGTCGGTCGGCGATCCAGTGCGCGGCCACGGGCGCGCCGTGGGCGAGCAGTTCCTCGGTGACCACGTAGCGGTGCAGATGGCCGAGACCAACCCCGCCGTACTCGGTCGGGATGGTGAGGCCGACGAATCCCGCGTCGGCCAGGCGGACGGAGAAGCCCGGATCCCAGGTGGCCAGCCAGCAGTCCACCGCGGGTTCCCAGCCGTGTGCGTCGCGGTCAGCGACGAGGAAGTCGCGGATCGACGCGCGCAGGGTGGCCAGTTCGCCGTCGTCGGCGCAGAGGGCCTCGAATTCAGTCACCGAGGCGCGAGTCTAGTGAGGCGGGGTGCAGCAGGAATTGTCATGTCCATTGCGCGGGAGGCCGACCATACTCGGTGAGCGTGACAGATCCTGCGCGTCGCGACCGTCTGCGTGAACTGCTCGACGCGGTCGTCGACGCGGGCAACACCGATGTTTCCGACATGGCGCGCAGCAGTTTCGCGTCGGAGTTCCACTTCTCGCGCGAGGTGCGCAGGCTGACCGGGGAGTCGCCAGCCGCTCTGCGACGTCGCATCATGCTCGAGCGGGCGGCATGGCGCCTGCGGGGCGGTGAGCGGGTGACGGCGGTGGCGGCCGACGAAGGCTGGTCATCGGCGGAAGTGTTCTCCAGGGCGTTCAGCCGCTCATACGGGGTACCCCCGTCGCGGGCCGCCGACGTCGAGTTCCGCCTCCCGGCACCCAACGGACTGCACTTCCATCCGCCGCAGTCTCTGTGGCTCGACGGCGATGGCGACACGAAGGAGCCCGACATATCGCAACTGATGGTGCGCCACGACATCGCCGACACCGCCTACCTGATCGACAGGGCACGCGACCTGACGAAAGAGCAATGGATGCAGGAGCTTTCGCCAAGGCAGACCATCCTGGACTGGGACGGTCCCGAACCGAGCGTCGGTGCGGTGCTCGGTGCCACCGTATGGACCAAGGAGGTGTGGCTGGCGACCATCGAGGGCCGCGACTTCCCGAGCCGGCAGGCCACGCAGCCGGAATCGACAACCGCGGCGCAGCTGGCCTTCCATCACGAGGACATCGGAAACCGTTGGAGCGCAATGGTGTCCGACTACACCGCCGATGGCAGGCTCGGCGACACCATCATCGATGCACTGTGCGATCCGCCGGAGTCGTTTCAGCTCTACGGCATCGTCGCGCACGTGCTGATCTATGCCGCCCACCGCAGACAACTCGTGCGAACGATGCTGGCGCGGCACGGCGTCGAAACCCGTAACGGCGATCCGCTCGACTGGATGAGAGGCAACTGATGGGGACGATCTACTACACGGCGTCGAGCATCGACGGGTTCATCGTCGACGACCGAAAAAGCCTGGACTGGTTGACAACCCGCGACATCGAGGTCGACGGGCCGTTCGGTTACCGCGCGTTCGAGACCTCGGTCGGGGCGCTCGTGATGGGCGCGACGACGTACGAGTGGATTCTCGCCAACGACTCCGAGTGGCCGTACACGCAACCGACATGGGTGTTGACGCACCGCCCGGACATCCTCCGCGACGGCGATCCCGTGAAAGCCTTCCAGGGCGACGTGGCCGAACTGCATCCGCTGCTTCTGCAGGCGGCCGGGTACCAGGACGTCTGGGTGGTCGGTGGCGGCGAAGCCGCCGCGCAGTTCGTGACCGCCGGACTGGTCGACGAGATGATCGTCAGCTATGCGCCGTGCACGCTGGGCACGGGTGGGCGGTTGCTGCCCTTGCGCTCGGAGTGGAAGCTGGTCGAGTCCGGCGTCAACGGCGATTTCATCTGTGCCCGTTGGCAGAAGTTTTAGCGGCCGCGGGTCGGAAGTCCGTTGCGACGGACGAATTCCCGCGACTTGATGAGGAACTCCATCTGGGTCGCCACCTGACGCAGCGGCTCCGCATTGCGGATCGAGCGGCACAGCACCACGGCGCCTTCCAGCGAGGCGATGCAGGTGACCGCCAGAGACTCCGCCTCGGCGGCGTCGAAGCCGTCGGCGACGAAGGCACGGGTGAGCGCATCGCGCCAGCGGCCGAAGATCGTGCTGGCGATGGCTGCCAACCCCGCTTCGTCGCTCGCGCAGCCGATCGCTGCGGCGACGACGGGGCAGCCCGCGCCGAAATCGCTGTCCTGCAGCGTCCGCTCCCAGAACGCGCTGAAGCCTTGAACGAGCGGCAGCGCGCCCTTCTCGGCGGCCGCATCGATGCTGTCGGCGATGGCGTCACCAGCCCACACCAAAGCTTCGGCGAGGATCTGGTTGCGGCCCTCGGGAAAGTGGTAGTAGACGGATCCGCGAGGAGCGCCGCTGCGCGTGAGCACTTCGTCGATCGTGACGCCGGCGGCGCCGCGCTCACGCATCACCTCGGCGGCGGCGACCAGCATGTTGCTACGCGTCGAACCTCGTCTGGTCCGAGTTTTCGTGGCGGGCACTGTCAGGTGCGTCCTTACGCCGCCTGCTCAGGGCGCAGCTGCGCCGGACGCCACCCTGCGGTGCGGGTGGCCAGGCGGTATATCGGTCGGCTGCGGTCAAACACACGATGTGTGAATCTGCGGCCGGCGAAGTTGATCTCGATGACCCACATCATGTGCCTCCTACAGGGTGAGCGGCGCCGTTGCCACTCGCCGAATATGACTCACAGCATAGAACTGATCAGACACGTGTGCAATTCCCATGTCTGGTAGATAAGCCCGTGAACTGGGTTAACGGCGGGTGAACAGGCGCGGAGCCCCTGGTCAGGGGTTCGGCGCACCGTGAACCTGATTATGCTCTATTGCATAATCGGGCGGAACGGGGTTGACTCCGGCTGATGACGAATCAAGAGCCGGCCCTCGAGACGGTCACCGTGGAGCGCGACGGTCACGTCCTCGCCATCGGGCTGAACCGTCCGGACAAGCGCAATTCCTTCACCGTGGCGATGCTCGCCGACCTCTCTCGCGCCTATGGGCTGCTGGAGTCCGACGACACACTGCGCGCGGGCGTTCTCTTCGCCCACGGCGACCACTTCACGGCGGGGCTCGACCTCGCCGACGTCGGCCCGAACATCCTCAGCGGCGAGTCTCCGTTCCCCGCGGATGGCCGCGACCCGTGGCGGCTCGACGGCACGTGGGCCAAGCCCGTCGTGGCCGCGGCGCACGGCTGGTGCATGACGTTGGGCATCGAACTGCTGCTCGCGGCCGACATCCGGATCGCGGCCGCCGACACCCGCTTCACGCAGATGGAGGTGCGCCGCGGCATCTATCCGTTCGGCGGCGCCACGATCCGTCTGCCGCAACAGGCCGGCTGGGGCAACGCGATGCGGTGGTTGCTCACCGGCGACGAGTTCGACGCCGAGGAAGCGCGGCGAATCGGACTGGTGCAGGAGGTCGCCGCCGACGCGGCCGAAGCGCAAGCGACGGCGCGCGCCATCGCGCACACGATCGCCGAACGCGCCGCCCCGCTCGGCGTGGCCGCGGTCCTGTCGTCGGCGCATCTGGCGCGCACCGACGGGGAGGAGGCGGCCATCGAACGGCTGCGACCGGAGGTCACCCGTCTGTTCGGCACCGCGGACGCCGCCGAGGGCGTGCAGTCGTTCATGGAGCGTCGCGAAGCACGATTTCTCGGACGCTAGTTCGCGTTACGCTCGGCGGAGTCGCTGTGAGAAGGGCCGGCCATGGGTCACTACAAGAGCAACGTGCGTGATCTCGAGTTCAACCTTTTCGAGGTGCTCCATCTCGAGAAGGCGTTGGCGACGGGCGAGTTCGGCGACCTCGACGGGGAGTCGGTGCGCCAGATGCTCGCCGAGGCGTCGAAGCTGGCGCAGGGGCCGGTCGCGGAGTCCTTCGCGGCGTCCGATCGCAATCCACCGACGTTCGATCCGCAGACGCATTCGGTGACGGTGCCCGAACCGTTCAAGCGGTCGTTGAGCGCGTGGCGGCAGGGCGAGTGGTTTCGGATCGGCCTGGACGAGGGGCTCGACGGGGTGGCCGCGCCCGCAATGGTGGCATGGGCGATCAACGAACTCCCGCTGGGCGCCAACCCGCCGGTCTTCCTGTACATGGCGGGACCGGTCATGGCCGACATCCTCTACCACATCGGCAACGAACATCAGCGTCATCTGGCTTCGCTTGCCATCCAACGTAATTGGGCCGCCACCATGGTGCTCACGGAGCCGGACGCCGGCTCGGATGTCGGTGCCGGTCGAACGAAGGCGGTCCAGCAGGCCGACGGCACCTGGCACATCGACGGGGTGAAGCGCTTCATCACCAACGGCGACACCGACGACATGTTCGAGAACATCCTGCATCTTGTGCTCGCCAGGCCCGAGGGCGCGGGCCCGGGAACGAAGGGTCTGAGCCTGTTCGTCGTGCCGAAGTTCCTGCCGGACGGCGACACCGGCGAACCCGGTGAGCGCAACGGCGTCTTCGTCACCAACCTCGAGCACAAGATGGGCCTGAAGGCGTCGGCGACGTGCGAGTTGACGTTCGGCCAGCACGGTGCGCCCGCCGTCGGATGGCTGGTCGGGGACACCCACAACGGCATCGCTCAGATGTTCAAAGTCATCGAGTACGCCCGGATGATGGTCGGCACCAAAGCGATTGCCACCCTGTCGACTGGCTACCTGAACGCGCTGGAGTATGCCAGAACCCGTATCCAGGGCGCGGACATGACACAGATGACCGACAAGACCGCACCTCGGGTCACGATCATCCACCACCCGGATGTGCGGCGCGCGCTGATGACCCAGAAGGCCTACGCCGAGGGATTGCGGGCGCTGTACCTGTACACCGCCGCGCACCAGGACCCCTCGGTGGCGCAGATCGTCTCGGGCGCCGACGCGCAGATGGCCGAGCGCGTCAACGACCTGCTGCTGCCGATCGTCAAAGGAGTCGGGTCGGAGCGTGCGTACCAGTGCCTGACCGAGTCGCTGCAGACGTTCGGGGGTTCGGGATTCCTGCAGGACTACCCGATCGAGCAGTACATCCGCGACGCCAAGATCGACAGCCTCTACGAGGGCACGACCGCGATCCAGGCGCAGGACTTCTTCTTCCGCAAGATCGCCCGCGATCAGGGTGGGGCGCTGGCCCACGTCGTCGCGCAGATCGAGACGTTCCTCGGCAAGGAGAACGCGCGGCCGGAACTGGCCGACAGCCGCGCGCTGTTGGCGAGGGCGCTCGCCGACGCGCAGGCGATGGCGGCCACCGTGACCGGCTACCTGATGAGCGCGCAGGAGAACGCGCGCGAGCTCTACCGGGTCGGGCTGGAGTCGGTGCGGTTCCTGCTCGCGGTCGGGGACCTGGTGATCGGCTGGCTGCTGCTCGAGCACGCCGAGGTCGCGCTGACCGCAGGCGAGGGCGAGGTTGCCGACCGTGATCGCCTCTTCTACGACGGCAAGGTGGCGGCGGCCCGGTTCTTCGCGCGTAATGTGTTGCCGCGGCTGACTGCCGACCGCACGATCGTCGAGGGCGCGGACCTCGCGGTCATGGATCTAGGAGAGGAAGCATTCTGATGAAGGTGATCACGTCGATCGACGACGCTGTCGCTTCGGTGGGGGAGGAACTGGGTGTCAGCGAGTGGCAGGAGATCGACCAGGACCGCATCAACGCCTTTGCGGATGCGACGGGCGATCACCAGTGGATCCACATCGACGCGGAACGGGCGAAGACCGAAAGCCCTTACGGCCAAACCATTGCGCACGGTTTCCTGACGCTGTCGATGATCCCGGCGCTCACCAAGGACAACTATCGCGTCGAGAACGCGAAGATGGCGATCAACTACGGGTCGAACAAGGTGCGGTTCATCGCCGCGGTGCCGTCGGGCGGACGAATCCGGGCGCGCTCCGAGCTGATCGATGCCACCAAGGTCGACGACAACACCGTCAACCTCACGGTGAAGAACACCATCGAACTCGACGGGTCGAGCAAGCCCGCCGCGGTGGCCGAGACGATCGTGCGGGTGCTGTTCTAGCCTGCCGCGTCGATGGCGGCCAGGGCAGCCGCGACGGCGAAGAACTTGTTCTCGCCCAACTGGCGAACCGTCTTGATGCTGAAAGCCTGCTCGAGGAGTTCGGCGTCCTTGTCGGTGACGCCTGCGAGTGCGGCGGGTGACGCGTCGAGAATCTCCTTGAGCGACTTTCCTTCGTAGGCCTTGTCGAGGGACTTGCTCAGATCGACGGATACAGCCACGGTGATCCCTTCGGTTGGAGGCGGCGGAGAGGTCAACGTAGCGACCGAACCTTGGGCTCAGCTGTCAACGTCAAAAATTCATACTTCGTTGGTGAAACCGTCGATAACCCCATGTGACGGGGCAGACCATGGGGTATGAGCGCGTATCAGACCCTGGTGGTAGGCACCGACGGCTCGGATACATCGCTACATGCGGTGGATCACGCAGCCGCCGTCGCTGCGGAAAGTGATGCAACGTTGATCATCGCGATGGCCCACCTGCCCAACGTGGACAAAGGAGGCTGGGGAAGGCCGGCGCGACCGGACCGGGTGATCGACTCCGAAGGAGAGGTCGCCCTTCGAGGCGACGGCGACTACCGGATGCACGGCGAGGCGCCCGTGTACGAGATCCTGCGCGAGGCCCGCGACCGGGCCAGAGCGGCCGGGGCGAAGAAGATCGAGACCCGGCCGATCCTCGGGGATCCCGTGCACGCGTTGTCCCGCCTCGCCAGAGAGGTCGAGGCCGACCTCGTGGTAGTGGGCAACGTGGGACTCTCCAGCCGCAGCGGCAAGTGGTTCGGTTCGGTGCCCGGCAACGTCCTGGCCAGAGCCAAGAAGACCACCGACGTGCTGATCGTCCACACCACCGACTGAGCACCCGCCTCGCGGGGAGTGGCGCCGCGTTCGGCTACTCCGGCTTGTAGCCGAACGGCAGCAGCACGCTCTTGGCCTGCGTGTACTGCTCGATGCCCTCGGGCCCGTTCTCGCGCCCGATGCCGGAGTTCTTGTAGCCACCGAACGGTGCACCCGGGTCGAACGCGTACATGTTCACGGCGTACGTGCCGGTGCGGATCTTCGACGCGATCTTCATCGCCTTCTCGTTGTCGGTGGTGAAGACCGACCCCGCGAGCCCGTAGACCGAATCGTTGGCGATGCGCACCGCGTCGTCCTCGGTGTCGTAGGGGATCACCGCGAGCACCGGGCCGAAGATCTCCTCCTGCGCGATGGTCATCGAGTTGTCGACGTCGGCGAAAACCGTTGGCTGGACGAACCATCCGGTGTCGAGGCCGTCGGGACGGCCACCGCCGGTGACCAGCCGCGCACCTTCCTCGACACCCTTCTTGATGTAGCTCTCCACCCGCTCACGCTGCTTCTCGCTGATCAACGAGCCGAGCATGGCGCCGGCGTCGTCGGGCAGTCCCACGGGCATGGCGCTCGCCGCGGCGGCGAGTTTCTCGACGACCTCGTCGTAGCGTGAGCGCGGCGCCAGGATGCGGGTCTGCGCGACGCACGCCTGCCCCGTGTTCATCAACCCGGAGAACACCAGCATCGGCAGCGTCGAGTCGAGGTCGGCATCCTCGAGGATGATGGCCGCCGACTTGCCGCCCAGCTCGAGCGAACACGGCTTGAGCTTCTCGGCCGCGATCTTGGCGATCTCCTTGCCGACGGCACTGCTGCCGGTGAACGTGAACTTGTCGATCTCGGGGTTGGCGGTCAGCGCCCGACCCGTCTCCGGGCCGCCGGGCACCACCGAGAGGACGCCCTCGGGCAGACCGGCCTCGGCGAAGATCTCGGCCATCGCAAAGAGCGACAGCGGTGTCTCGGCGGCCGGCTTCACCACGATCGTGCAACCCGCGATCAGCGCCGGGCCCAGCTTGTTGGCCGCCAAGAAGAACGGCACGTTCCATGCGGTGATGGCGGCGACGACGCCGATCGGCTCACGCAGCACCATCGTCTCGCCGTACACGCCCTGGCGGAAATCGCGCCAGGTGAACTTGTCGGCGGCATCCGCGTAGTACTGGAACGCCGCCATCGCGGCGCCGTACTGCATCATGTCGACGATCGTCTGCGGCTGGCCCGTCTCGGCGGCCAGCAGGAACTTCAGCTCGTCGGCCCGCTCCTCCATCAGCTTGACCGCGGCGCCCAGGATCGCCGCCCGCTCCTGCGGCGACATCTGTGGCCACGGTCCCTCGTCGAACGCCTTGCGGGCGGCAGCACAGGCGGCGTCGACGTCGGCCTCGCTCGCGAGCGGCACCTTGCCGACCAGCTCACCGGTGGCGGGGGAGTGGACCTCGATGACATCCGCGGTCGCGGGCTCGGTCCACTTGCCGCCGATGAACAGCTTGTCCCACTCGGTCTTGAAAGCCGTGCTCTGGGTCATTTGGTGCTCCTCGCGTGCGCCCGTGTCATGAGCGTCACACTACCTATCGATCGGTAAAACGAGAACCTGTTGCAGTTCGACCGCTCATCACGGACGCAGCACGAGCACCAGATTGCTCACGGCGAACTCGCGCAGCAGCGGCACGCGGGTCATCCACCAGGCCCATCGCGGGTGGTAGCGAGGGAAAGCGGCGATCAGCGCGCCCGTGCTCGCGCCGAAGTCGAGCCCCGCCGCCGCCGACACCGCGAACAACGACGATCCGTAGTCGTTCTTGGGCCGGTGGCCGTGTCTGCGGGTGTAGCGCTCCGCCGCCCGCGCGCCGCCGAGATAGTGCGTCAGCCCCATCTCGTGCCCGCCGAACGGCCCGAGCCACACGGTGTAGGACAGCACGACCAGCCCGCCGGGCCTGGTGACCCGCACCATCTCCCGACCGAGGCGCCAGGGCTCCGCCACGTGTTCGGCGACATTCGACGACAGGCAGACGTCGACGCTGGCGTCGGCGAACGGCAGCGCCGTGCCCGAGGCGCGGACGTAGGTGGCTGCGCCGCCGCCCGCGGGTCCCGCGTGCATCTCGGTCGGGTCGGGTTCGACACCGATGTAGGAGAAGCCCGCGTGTTCGAAGGCCGTCGCGAAATAGCCGGGGCCGCCGCCGACGTCGAGCAGGGTCCGACCGGTCACCGGTTCGGCACGGGTCGCCAGCCACAGGTCTGCGACCATCGCCGCGGTGTCCTCGGCCAGCGCGCCGTAGAACCGGGCCGGGTCGGACTGCTCGAAGCGGAACTGCGACAGCAGCCGCACCGACCGCTTGAGCGTCGCGCGCCTGGCGAACAGGTCGGTAGCGGCCATAAAGCGGAACCATACGCAGCGGTTACGCTGGCACGGATGTCCAACCGTCGCAGCGAGCCGCGCTCCTCACGTCCGCGGGTGCGCGCCGTGCTCTTGTTGTGCTGGCGCGACACAGGTCATCCTCAGGGCGGCGGCAGCGAGGCCTACCTGCAGCGCATCGGTACTCAGCTGGCGGCGTCGGGGGTTGACGTCACGCTGCGGACCGCGCGGTATGCGGGCGCCGCGCGCACCGAAACCGTCGACGGGGTGACGATCAGCCGCGCGGGCGGCACCAACTCGATCTACATCTGGGCGGGGCTGGCGATGGTGCTGGCGCGCATCGGCCTGGGCCCGCTCCGCAAGGCGCGCCCTGACGTCGTCATCGACACCCAGAACGGGCTGCCGTTCCTGGCCCGGTTGGCCTACGGCCGCCGCGTCGCCGTGCTGGTGCATCACTGTCATCGCGAACTGTGGCCGGTGGCCGGTCGCGTGAAGGGCCGCTTCGGCTGGTTCGTCGAATCGCGTCTGTCGGTGTGGCTGCACCGGCGCAACCAGTACGTGACGGTGTCGCTGCCGTCGGCGCGGGACCTGACCGACCTCGGCGTCGACGCCGCGCACATCGCGGTGGTGCGCAACGGGCTCGACGAGGCGCCGCCGGAAACGCTCGAATTGCCGCGCGCGGAGCATCCGCGCATGGCGGTGCTCAGCAGGCTGGTCCCGCACAAGCAGATCGAGGATGCGCTGACTGCGGTCGCCGAACTGCGGCCGCGGATTCCGGGGCTGCATCTCGACATCGTGGGTGGCGGTTGGTGGCGCGACCGTCTCGTCGACCACGCGCGGACGCTGGGGGTCTCCGACGCGGTGACGTTCCACGGCCACGTCGACGACACCACCAAACACGAGGTGTTGCAACGGTCTTGGGTGCATGTGTTGCCGTCGCGCAAGGAGGGCTGGGGTCTTGCGGTGACCGAAGCCGCTCAGCATGGCGTGCCGACGATCGGCTACCGGTACTCCGGCGGGCTGACCGACTCGATCGTCGACGGCGTCACCGGGCTGCTCGTCGACGGCCACGCCGAGATGGTCGCAGGGATCGAGCGGCTGCTGACCGACCCCGTGCTTCGAGAGCAGCTCGGCGGTAAGGCGCAGGCCCGCAGCGCCGAATTCTCGTGGCGCCAGAGCGCCGACGCCATGCGCGACGTGCTCGAGTCGATGCTTGCCGGCGAGCGCGTCAGCGGCGTCGTCCCCGCGTCGGCTTAGGCGGCATTCCCGTATCGCCCAAACCAACGTTCGGGCGGGAAAGTGCGAGTGAAAGCCGCCATTTTGTCGATTTCGGCGCCGCCACGGCGCAACCACGCCTCGTACACCCGCGCCGAGATCTCCTTCGGGGAGTCCTCCTTCAGCACACGAATGACCTTCCAGCCGCACCGTTCGATCTTGGGTATGCGTCTGGCGTCCTTGACGTACTGCGGGCGATCCGTGCGATGTTGCTCGCCGTCGTACTCGACCGCCAGAAGAATGTCCCGCCAACCCATATCGAGGAACGCGAACGGTTCGTCGCCGCCGTCGAACACCGGTATCTGGGTCTCCGGAATCGGGAAGCCGTTGTCGATCAGCAGAAGCCGCAGCCAACTCTCCTTCAGCGATGCGGCGCCGGGATCGACTAGCGGAAGGAGCTCTCGTAGCTGTCGAATCCCGCGGACCGGCCCGTATCGGTACATGAGCGTCGCCACGTCTTCGTCCGAGAACGGTGCCGCGCGCATCAACGCGTCAAGGCGCCCCAGCGCAATCGACCGCTTCTGATACCGACCCAAGTCGAAGGCGGTGCGCGCAAGCGTTGTCACCGGCAGTTCATCGACAGTGACGATCTCATCGGCCATGACGCGATCCATCCGGACGACGAGACCCGGCTGACGGCGTCGCTCATCGACCAGGATTTCGATCGGATGGTCGTCGTCGACCCACTCGGCCCCGTGCAGCGCCGATGCCGCAACGCCGGCGATGACGCCCTGTCGGTTCGACGTGAGCCAGGCCCCCACCGTCCTGTCGTACAGTGATGGCGTCGACCACTTCGGGCCGTAAACGCCTCTGAACATCGGCCGATACCAACGGCGAAGGTCGTGACGGGACAGCCCGTCGCCAAGCGCTTCCCGTCCAAGAAATACTTCCCCCATGCGTCGCATCGTGCACCCGCGGTCCGACACGCGCCGAGATCGACGAAATGGCGGGCTCTTCTCGCACTTTTTCGCCCGATTGTCGGTTTGGGCGCAAGAACTAAGCGTCGAAGGCGATCGGAAGCGTTGCGGGGCCGGTGATTCCGACCATCGGCTTCCAGTGCGCGATGCCGTCGTGCCGCAGGTTCGGCATGCGGACGGCCATCGTCGACAGCGCCGTGGCGATCTCGCGGCGGGCCAAGTTCGCGCCGAGGCAATAGTGCGCGCCTGCGCCGAACGTCTGCATCGGCGGCGCGTCCTCGCGCATGATGTCGAACCGCTCCGGCTCGACGAACACGTCGGCGTCATGGTTGGCGGCGGCCGTGTTGCACAGGACGAAGGTGTCCGCCGGAATCCTCACACCGCCGACCTCGACGTCCTCGACCGTCATCCGCATCGCGCCGAGAATGACCGGGCTGAAGCGCATCACCTCTTCGACGGCCTTCATCGCCAGCTCCGGCCGTTCGGCGAGCAACGCCCACTGCTCCGGGTAGTCGCAGAACACGTCCAGCGCCGCGGCCACCTGATTGCGGGTGGTGTCGGTGCCCGCCATCAGGATTCCGGCGGCCAGCATCCGCAGCTCGCTGATCGACAGCCGGTCGCCGTCGTCCTCGGCGCGGATCATCTCGGAAATCAAGTCGTCGGTGAGGGATTCGCGCCTGTTGGCGACCATCTCGTCGATGTAGTCGTCGAGTTCCGCCCACGCCGTGAGGATGTCAGCCTCGTACTCGGCGACATTCCAGCTGAACAGCTTGAAGAAGTCGTCCGCCCACTCGGAGAACCGTCGCCAATCCTCGCGCGGTGCACCCAGCAGCGCCGAGATGATCGGCACCGGATACGGCCGCGCGATCGCGGGGACCGCATCGCAGCGACCCTGCGAGCCGAGCGCGTCGATCAGTTCGTTGATGACGTCGGCGATGATGCCGTCGAGCCGGTTGACCGACCGCGGCGTGAACGCCTTGGACACAAGGCGGCGCAGCCGGGTGTGGTCGTCGCCGTTGATGGCGAGCAGCGTCGTGCTCGCCCGGTCCCACAGCGGACCCGACGTGATGCCCTGCGTCTCGAGGCCGAGGCCGCGCGGCACCTGGAACCGCGCGTCGCGCAGTGTCTCCCGCACCAGCTCATAGCTGAGGATCTCGGGGCCGTGCGCCCCCATCGCGATCGGACCCTGCTCGAGGGCCTTCCTGAGGTTGCGATGGGCCTCGTCGGGGGTCGTCGCTTCCTCGTACTCCACCGTCGGCAGATCAGCTTCGAACACACTGGGAACGCTCATGGAGACGATGCTTCAGCGGTGTGAAGTGGGTCACTAGCGTAGTGGACTACCCCACTCGTCGACGGGCCGGCGCGGCGAGCGCACCTGCGCCGCCGACCACCAGCAGCGCGAGCCACACGCCGTGTGTGACCAGCATCAACACCCGGTGCTCGGCGGGCGGGTGATTCCCGCCGATGCGCGTGACGGTGAGGTCGCCGTCATTCTCGGTGACGAGCCAGCCCACACCGGCGCGGGCCAACGCGTCGCGGTCGGCGCCGGCGGCCAGCAGACGCTCGACCTCGCGTGCGCGGCCGCCCTCACCGGGCACCAGTCGGCCGGAGATCGTCAGGTCGCCCGTCGTCAGCACATCGGCGCGGACCCATCGCGGAAGCGGATCCAGAACCGGCGCATCGCCCGCCCAGCTGAACGTCCGCATCGTGCCGGGCGGTCGCACCGCCACCGGACGCGGATCGGCGTTGATCGTCGCGGCGGCCGTCGACCACGAGGGCGGGTACCGCACGGCGACGACCTGGCCGCCGACACCCCACGCGAGGTCGGGCAGTGTCGCGATGAGCGCGAGGCTGCACACCGCTGCCGAGGCCGCTGCGGGCGCCCACCGCCTCAGCGTGACGACGGCGCCCGCGGCGGCGAGCGTGTAGCCGGGCACCGCCAGCGCCACCCATTTCTGCGCGTCGCGGACGACGCCGAGTCCCGGCAGAGCGCGGACCATCGACTCGACGACCGCGAGGCCGGGCGTCGTCGCCATCAGCGTGGGCACCACGACGGCCGCGGCGGCCAACGCGAGATAGGGCACCGCGGCAGGAATGCGGGCCACGACCGGCAGGCCCGCAGCCACCACGCCGAGCAGGACGACAGCGGCCACGACAGCGAAAAGTGTTGTGCGGGAGGCGGGTACAGCATCACCATTCCAGATGCCGCCGAGGCTCGCGAGGCTTCCCAGCGTGGCGAGCCCAGGTTCGGCGCGCGCTGCGAACGCGGGCACACCGTCGGCTTGTGACGACGACAGCGACTGGGCGGCCACTGCGGCGGTCAACCACGGCAGCGCCGCCAACAGCGCCGCACCGAGGCCGACGCCCGCGCACAACAGCCGCGAGCGACCCTCACCCGGCGCCAGCGACGACACCACCGCGACGGTCGCGGCGAGCATCAGGCCCGTCGGCGTCAACCCGGCCAGCGCAGTCCAGAACGCGAGCGCGCAGACGTCCGCCCATCCGCCTCCTGACCGCATCCGCAGCACGGTCGCGGCCACCCATGGCAGACACCCGTAGCCGACCAGCAGACTCCAGTGCCCCTGCAGAAGCCGTTCCGCGACATAGGGATTCCACACCGCGAGCGTCGCCGCCACGAGTTGACCCGGCGCGCCGGCATCGGGCACGACACGGGCGGCCAGCCGCGCGCTGCCCCAGCCCGCGAGCCACAGCCCCGCGATGAGCAGCACCTTGACCACGACGCCGCCGTCGACGACGTGCGACGCCAGCGCCACCGCGAAATCCTGCGGGAGGGCACGCGGCGCAGCGGCCGAAAGGCCAAGTGCGGCATCGGAAAGATACGACCGCGGCGTGGAGACGGCATCCCGCAGCAGCAGGTAGCCGGGCGCCAGCAGCGGACCCGTCACCACGAGGGCGAGCGTCAGCGAATAGGCCGGCGCCCAGATCGCCGGATAGCGGTTGATCGGACCTACCGGTCCGGTGGCTGTCTCGGCCGTTGCGCGCCCGGTAACTGCATCTTCTCGGTCTTCGCCTCGGCGCCTGGCACCTTGATGCCCTGGGTGTCGAAGAACCCGTGGTCGGCCTCGTCGAGACCGGGGTCGATCAGCGTCGACTCGGCCCGCAGGCTGAACGAACCAAGCACCGCGCCGCCGATCAGCGCGACCAGGCCGATCGCGGTGAACGTGATCGGCAGGATGCGACCCCACAACGCGACCCGGTCGCGTTCGTCGCGGGCCGCGGCGACCTGGTCCTCGACCGTCTGCTCGGTGGAGGTGACGGTGTAGTCGACGAACGTGACCTCCGGCCGCAGCGCCTCACGCGCGTAATACTGGTTGGCCCGCTCCTTGGTCTTGACGATCGTGCCCGATACCGGGTCGACCCAGAAGGTGCGCTGCGCCGCGTAGAACCGCGTCATGGTGATCTGCTCTTCGGGATCACCAGGCAGCCCCCACATGCCCGCGGTCGCGGTCACCTGGCTGTCCTCGTCGTCGTCGTACAGCGACGCGTACTTCACCGGTTCGACGAGCTTGCCGTCGGCGTCATAGCCGACGTTCTGGGTGAAGCGGTAGGTGGTCAGGCCGTTGACGTCTTCTTCGCCGTCGTAGTTGGCGTCGAACGCCTTCTGCGCGATCGGGTCGAAGAAGGGATAGGTCTTCTTCTCGGTGTCGAACGGGAACCGGTAGGCCAGCCCCTCGTGCGGCAGCGCGATGTTGGTCGGCGGCTGGTCGTCTTCGATCGTGCGCGGCTTCTGCACCGCGCCACCGGGATTGCTCTCGCTGGACACGGCCGTCGCGGTCTTGCGGTCCAGCGTGACGGTGTCGACGAGGGCGAGCAGCAGGCCGGTGTCCTGTTGCTTGTCGGTGCGGCGCAGCGTGGTGCCGACCTGCAGAGTGACGACCTCGGCGTTCGACGGTGCCTCGACCGTGACCTGCTGCTGCTGGCTGACCGGAATGTTCTTGCCGACCTCGAACTTCGGGGCCGACAGCGACGCGGGGTCGAAGGCCGTGCCCGTCCCGTCGCTGACCAGGGTGGCGTCCAAGTCGAGCGGGATCTTTGTGATCTTGCTCTTGGTATAGGTGGTGAGCAGCAAGGCGGCGATCAACAGGGCGGCTCCGAGCCCCAAGATCCCGCACGCCGCGATCCGCAACGCCACTGCGCGGTTCAAACCGTTCCTCCCTGGTTTGATGTCGCCGGCCTGCCGGCTCTGGTCTGGATGAAGCTGCCCCAATAGCTACGGGGACCCTAACAGCACAAACTAAGGCCCTCACTTACTACGACGGCTTACCCACCCCGGTGTATTGCACACTGGTCGCGTGGCTGGTTCCGAAGAGCGCTCCCCTCAGGTGGGCGGCACCCGGGGATTCCTGCCTCCCGTCGAGGGCATGCGCGCCTGCGCGGCCGTCGGAGTCGTCATCACCCACGTGGCATTCCAGACCGGGCACACCGGCGGAGTGGTCGGTCGGCTGTTCGGCCGATTCGACCTCGCGGTCGCGGTTTTCTTCGCGTTGTCGGGCTTCCTTCTGTGGCGCGGCCACGCCGCCGCGGCCCGCGGCCTGCGGCCCATCCCCCCGACTGGGCACTATCTGCGGTCCCGGCTGGTCCGCATCATGCCCGCCTACCTGGTCGCGGTCGTGGTGGTCCTGACGCTGCTGCCCGACGCCAAAGCGGACCTGACGGTGTGGCTGGCGAACCTGACACTCACCCAGATCTATGTGCCTCTCACGCTGACGGCGGGGCTGACCCAGATGTGGAGCCTGGCCGTCGAGGTGAGCTTCTACCTCGCGCTGCCCGTCATCGCGCTGCTGGTCCGCAGGGTCCCGGTGGCCGCCCGCATCCCCGTGCTCGCCGCAGCGGGGCTGCTCAGCCTCGGGTGGGCGCTGATCCCGTTCGACACGCCCGTCGGGGTCAGCTCCGTGAACTGGCCGCCCGCGTTCCTGTCGTGGTTCGTCGCGGGCATGCTCCTCGCGGAGTTGACGGTGACGCCGGTCGGGCTGCCGCACCGGCTGGCCAGGAAGCGGGTCCTGATGGCCGGGGTCGCGTTGGTGGCCTTCTGTGTCGCGGCGTCGCCCGTCGCAGGCCCGGAGGGGCTCACGCCGGGCACCGCGCAACAGTTCATCGTCAAGGTCGCGATGGGCGCGGTGGTCGCAGGAGCGCTGCTCGCCCCCCTCGTGCTCGACGCGCCGGGCACCGACCACCGGATCCTGGGCAGCACCACGATGGTGACGCTCGGCCGCTGGTCCTACGGGTTGTTCATCTGGCACCTGGCCGCGCTGTGGATGGTGTTCCCGATCATCGGGGAGTTCGCGTTCAACGGGCACATGCCCGTGGTGCTGGTGCTGACGATCGTCATCGGCTTCGCGATCGCCGCGGTCAGTTACGCGCTGGTCGAGTCGCCCTGCCGGGTCGCGTTGCGGCGGTGGGAGTACCGCCGCAGCAGCCCCACCGAACCGGCTCCCCCGCTGGACAGTGCGGTTGAACGGGTCGCCACCGGGTAGAGGGAGCGGGTGCCTGGCTGGCTTGCCGCCGGATGGTGGGGATTCGTCGCCGGTGCCGCGCTGATCGTCGGCGCGGTCATCGGCTGGGAGGCCCGAGTGCCCGCAAGGGTCGTCGCCTGGGTGATGGCGTTCGGCGCGGGCGTCCTGATCTCCGCCCTGGCGTTCGACCTGGTCGAGGAAGCCGCGCGCACGGGCGGTCTGTTCGCGGTGTCGGTGGGGTTTCTCGGCGGTGCTGCGACGTATGTGGCGGCCAATGCGGTGCTGGCCCGGTTCGGCGCGCAGCACCGTAAACGGTCGCAGGACCGCCAACCCACCGAGGAGGAGGCCAACGGCAGCGGGACGGCGATCGCGATCGGCGCGCTGCTCGACGGGGTCCCGGAGTCGGTGGTGCTCGGCGTGTCGTTGCTCAGCGGCAAGGGTGTCAGCGTCGCGATGCTTGCCGCGGTCTTCATCTCCAATCTGCCGGAGGGACTGTCCAGCGCCGCGGGGATGAAGCGCGCCCACCGCAGCGCGCGCTACGTCTTCGGCGTGTGGGTCGGCATCGCGGTGCTCAGCGGCTTCGCCGCGATGGCGGGCTATCTGCTGCTCGACGGCGCGTCGCCGTTCCTCATCGCCGTCATCACCGCGGTGGCCGCGGGCGCGATCCTGGCGATGATCGCCGACACGATGGTGCCCGAGGCGTTCTCGGAGACCCACATCCTGACGGGGCTGATCACCACGGTCGGCTTCCTGACCGCCTTCGCGATCGAGCGGCTCAACTGATGCCGATTGCCAGGACGCGGTCCCCGTCGAGCTGTAATGCTGCGAAGGTCGGGCACCGGAGGGAGAGCACAATTTTCACAGCCCGCAAACTCGCCGCCGTGGGAGTGGCGGTCGTGGTCGCAGCGGCCGTCGCCGCCTGTGGCTCGAAAGGGGACGACACCGCCCAGACATCCGCGTCGGCATCGGTGGAGTCTGCGCCCGGTACCCAGGACGGCAGGCTCGCATTCACGGTCGACCAGGTCGAACGCGACTGGGTGGATCCCGACCACAGCCGTGCGCCACAGGGCACGTGGGTGCGGATCCCGGTCACCGTCAGAAACACCGGGGACAGCCCCCAGACGTTCTCCGCCGAGGACCAGAAGCTGGTCGACCCGGGAGGACAGACCGTCGCACCGGACACCGACTCGATGAACGCGGAGTTCCCCGGGCACACGTCGGTGGTGATACAGCCCGCAAGCCAGTCGCTGGTCTATCTGCTGTTCGACGTGCCGTTCGGGTTGCTGCCCAACAGAATCGAACTGCACGAGTCCGCGCAGTCGCCCGGCGTCACCCTCGATCTGCCATAGACCGCGCGATGATCTCGTCGCGCACGGCCGACCGCCGCGCCTTGCCCGCATCGTCGCGCAGCGGGGTGTCCGTGAACTCGACGGTGCGCGGCAGCTTGTAGCCGGCGATGCGCCCGCGGAGGAAGTCGATGACGGCGTCGGCGTCGAGTCCGTCGGACTGCACGATCGCGTACGGCACCTGGCCGAGATCCTCGTCGGGGACACCGACGACCAAGCAGGACAACACATTCGGGTGGGCGCTGAGCGCGGACTCGATCTCCGCCGGATACACGTTGCGGCCGCCGACGGTGAACATGTCGACGCGGCGGTCGTTGAGGTAGAGGAAGCCGTCGGCGTCGAAATAGCCGAGATCGCCGAGCGAGTCCCACCCGTCGCGACTCTTCGCCTTCGAGCCGATGTACCGGTACGTGGGAGGGCTTCCGGGCGCGGGCCGCATGTAGATCTCGCCGCTGACCCCCGGCGGGCACTCGTGGCCGTCGTCGTCGAGCACCTTCATCTCGCCGGCGACGACGACGCCGACCGACCCGGGATGAGTCAGCCACTGGTCACCCGAGATGAACGTCAACGCCTGAAGTTCGGTGCCGCCGTAGAGTTCCCACACCGCCTCCGGTCCGACGATGTCGATCCATGCCTGCTTGATCGCGGGCGGGCACGGCGCCGCGAGATGCCAGAACCGCCGGATCGACGACAGATCGTAGGCGTCCGGGTTGGCGCGATACACCGGCAGCAGCCGCTGCATGATGGTCGGCACCGTCGCCAGGAACGTCACCCGGTGCGCGGTGACGAGCGACAGGAACTCGTGCGGTTCGAAACGGGGCATCAGCACCAGGTGGTGGCCCTGCACCAGGCCGACGGCGAACGTGGTGAAGCCGGTGTTGTGCGACAGCGGAACCGAGATCAGGTTGACGTCGCCCTCCTGCGCACCGAGCGGATACCCCGCTTGCGGCGGGAACCGGCTGTCGCCGCCCGATTCGATGAGCTTCGGCCGTCCGGTGCTCCCGCCCGACGCCATCGACTTCCACACCGGTGACACGACGTCGGGCAGCGGACCGTCGGACAGATTCGGCTCAGGGGTGAAACCGACTGGCACGCTTGGTGTTCGGCCGCGCGGGTCCTCCCTGCCGACGATCAGCGCCTGCGACCGCAGGTCCAGCAGGCCCTCGAGTTCCGCGTCGGGCATGCGCGCCGACAGCGGCTGCGGCGTGGCGCCGAGCTTCCAGGCGGCCACCACCGACTGCACCCATTGGATCGAGTTGGGCAGCACGATCGTCACGTAGTCGCCGACGCCGACGCCGCGCGCGGCGAAGTCGCGCGCCAGCCGGTTCGTGGACAGGTCGAGCTCCCGCCGCGTCAGGGTCCGGCCCGAGCAGGTGACCGCGGGCGCGTCGGGATCTGCAGCGGCGAGCGCGGCGACCTGCGTGCCGATCGGCGGTGTGTCGTCGGGCATGTCAGTAGCCACCCTGCGTGGCGAAGATGGTGCGTGGGTTGTCCACCATCATCGTGTGAATCTGCTCGTCGGTGACGCCGCGCGCCTTCAGGGCGGGCAGCACGTCATCGGAGATGTGGAGGTAGTGCCAGTTCGGCATCGCGACCGGGACGAGTTCCTCTGGGAGCCAGTCGATGAAGCA
>DATEIG010000005.1:0-10704 GCA_035279185.1 Mycobacterium sp. | reverse complement strand
GCATCGGATGGCTTGCCGTCGCGGGCCTCGGCGCGCTGCTGCAACCGGCCAGGCGGCGGGCGTGGCTGGCCGTCGGTGTCGGCGCGTTCGCCGCGCACGCCGCGGCGGTCATCATCAAGCGCGTGGTGCGCAGGGAGCGTCCGCACCATCCGGACATCGCCGTCAACGTCGGCACACCGAGCAGGCTGAGCTTCCCGTCGGCGCACGCCACCTCGACCACCGCGGCGGCGGTGCTGATGGCGCGGGCCACCGGTTTGCCGCTGCCCGCCCTGTTGGTTCCGCCGATGGCGTTGTCCCGCATGGTTCTCGGCGTGCACTACCCCAGCGACGTGATCGCCGGCGTTGCGGTCGGCGCAGCCGTGGCGAAGGCGGTGGACTTCATCGCGTCTGCCGAAGGAGACTCATGAGCATCTCGAGTGACAGCAGTGCATCGAGCGCGGAGAAGCGCAATGACGAGACCGATCCGGTGAAGGGTCCGCCCCGCAACGTCGTCACCGGGCTGATCAAGGCCGCACGACCGCGGCAGTGGGTGAAGAACCTGCTCGTGTTGATCGCCCCGGTCGCGGCGCTCGGCAGCGACGTGCAGTACGACTGGCGTGAGGTCGCGGTCAAGGTGTCGATCGCGTTCGTGGCGTTCTCCCTCGCCGCGTCGTCCATCTATCTCGTCAACGACGCGCGCGACGTCGAGGCCGACCGCGCGCATCCGACGAAACGGTTCCGGCCGATCGCCGCGGGCGTCGTACCCGAATGGCTGGCGTACGCCACCTTCGTCGTGCTCGCGGTCGCCGCGCTGGCGGTGTCGTTCCTCGCGACGCCGAACCTGGCCGGGGTCATCGGCGTCTACATCGCCATGCAGCTGGCTTACTGCTTCGGCCTCAAACACCAAGCGGTGCTGGACATCTGCATCGTCTCCTCGGCCTACCTGATCAGGGCGATCGCAGGTGGTGTGGCCGCGAACATCCCGCTGTCACAGTGGTTCCTGCTGGTGATGACGTTCGGCTCGCTGTTCATGGTGGCGGGCAAGCGCTACGCCGAGCTGCAGCTCGCCGAGAAGACGGGCGCCAAGATCCGCAAGTCCCTCGAGAGTTACACGTCGACGTATCTGCGCTTCGTCTGGACGCTGTCGGCGACCGCGATGGTGGTCTGCTACGGCCTGTGGGCCTTCGAGCGCGACGGCGCCAACGCCTCCTGGTATGCGGTCACCATGATCCCGTTCACGATCGCGGTCCTGCGCTACGCCGTCGACGTGGACGGCGGCCTCGCGGGCGAACCGGAGGACATCGCGCTGAAGGACCGGGTGCTCCAGCTTCTGGCGGTTGCGTGGATCGGAACCATCGGTGCCGCTGTTCTCCTCGGCTGACTCCACCGGCCCGCCCTCCCGCAGGGTGGCCGACGGGCCGGCATTCCCCTTCGACATCACCGCGCGAATCAGCCTGTGGCTGAGTGTCGTCGTGGCGGGCGGGCTGTTCGCGTGGGGTGCCTGGCAGCGCCGCTGGATCGCCGACGACGGGCTGATCGTGCTGCGGACCGTCCGAAATCTGATGGCGGGCAACGGGCCTGTCTTCAACAAGGGTGAACGTGTCGAGTCCAACACCTCGACCCTGTGGACCTACCTGAACTACCTCGGCGGCCTGATCGGCGGACCGACCCAGCTCGAGTACGTGACGCTGTGGCTGGCGCTGGTGCTCAGCGTCGCGGGTGTCGTGTTTCTGATGCTCGGGACGGGCAGGCTCTACGCGCCGAGCCTGCAGGGCCGCCGCGCGCTGCTGCTGCCCGCAGGCGTGCTGGTGTACATGTCGGTGCCGCCCGCCCGTGACTTCGCCACGTCCGGACTCGAAAACGGTTTGGTACTGGCCTATCTCGGCCTGCTGTGGTGGATGATGGTGTGCTGGTCGCAGGCCCTGAGGACCTACCGCGACACCGGGCAGCCCAATGCGGTCAGCCCGTTCTTCGACGCGTCGCTGGCGTTCGTTGCCGGGCTCTCCGTACTCGTGCGGCCAGAACTCGCCCTCATCGGCGGGCTCGCCCTCGTCATGATGCTGATCGCGGCGCGGGGCTGGCGGCGCCGCGGGCTGATCGTCGTCGCAGGCGGACTGCTGCCGGTGGCCTACCAGATCTTCCGGATGGGCTACTACGGATTGCTCTTTCCTCAAACGGCTTTGGCGAAGGACGCCTCGGGCGACAAGTGGGCGCAGGGCTGGGTGTACCTGACCAACTTCGACGAGCCATACCTGCTGTGGGTGCCCGCGCTACTGCTGGGTGTGCTCGGTCTGATCCTGATGACCACCCGCAGCAGGCCCTGGTGGATCCGGCGCGAATCGCCCTACGGTTACGGCAGATTGGCGCGCATGGTGCAGAGCCCGCCTGCCGTCGTGTTGTTCATCGTCGTCAGCGGTCTCCTGCAGGGGCTGTACTGGATCCGGCAGGGCGGCGACTTCATGCACGGGCGGGTTCTGCTGACGCCGATGTTCTGCCTGCTAGCTCCCGTCGCGGTGATACCCGTGCTGCTGCCCGACGGCGAGAAGTTCAGCCGCGGAGTGGGATACCAGCTCGCCGGCGTCACATCGGTGCTGTGGCTCGCTGTCGTCGGCTGGTCGCTGTGGGCCGCGAACGCGCCGGGGATGGGTTCGGACGCCACGAGGGTGACGTACACGGGCATCGTCGACGAGCGACGGTTCTACTCGCAGGCCACCGGACACGCGCACCCGCTGACGGCCGCCGACTACCTGGACTACCCCCGGATGCGTGCGGTGCTGACCGCGCTCGACAACACGCCCGACGGTGCGCTGCTGCTGCCGTCGGGGAACTACGACCAGTGGGACGTCGTGCCCGCGATCCCGCCGCCGCCGGACATGCCGCCGGAACAGCGCAAGGCCTACATCGGCCCGCACACAGTGTTTTTCACCAACCTCGGCATGCTCGGCATGAACGTCGGCCTCGACGTGCGGGTGATCGACCAGATCGGCCTCGCCAACCCGTTGGCCGCGCACACCGCGCGTCTGGAGGACGGCCGCATCGGTCACGACAAGAACCTCTTCCCCGACTGGGCGGTCGCGGAGGGGCCGTTTCTGAAAGAGCCGCCCTACATCCCGCCCTACCTCGATCAGGACTGGATCGCGCAGGCCGAAGAGGCGTTGAAGTGTCCGGCCACCGAATCGATGCTGACGTCGATACGGGCACCGATGGGTCCGCGTCGTTTCCTGTCAAATGTGGTGCACGCGTACGGATTCACCAAGTACCGGATCGACCGCGTGCCGATGTACGAGCTGATCCGCTGCGGGCTTCCGATCCCGAAGCCGACCGTGCCCGAGTACACCGGATTGCCCGCCGCAGGCCCCTAGCGACCTCGACGATTTGTCGCCGTGGCGGCACTTCTGCTTTGGTAACGCGGCGCCCCATGGGGGCGATAAGCAATCGACAACCGCCGAACCTTTGCGGCGACGAGCCACGAACGGATGGTCTGACCGACACATGCGCCGCTTGCTGGTCGCGTTTGCCGCGATGCTGACGCTCTCCGGGCTGACCGCCGTGTGCTCGCCGACTGCCCAGGCATTCTCGCGCGAGGGCCTGCCCGTCGAGTACCTCGACGTGTACTCCGCGGCGATGGGCCGCAGCATTCGCGTCGAGTTCCAGGCGTCCGGGTCGAGCGGCAAGGCCGTCTATCTGCTCGACGGCCTCCGCGCGCAGGACGATTACAGCGGCTGGGACATCAACACCGCGGCGTTCGACTGGTTCCACGACTCCGGCGTTTCGGTGGTGATGCCCGTCGGCGGGCAGTCCGGCTTCTACACGGACTGGTATTCGCCGTCGAGCTTCAACAACCAGGCCTACACATACAAGTGGGAGACGTTCCTGACCCAGGAGCTGCCCGCGTGGCTGGCAACCAAGAAGCAGATCTCGCCGACGGGCAACGGAGTCGTCGGACTGTCGATGTCGGGTGGGCCCGCGCTGATCCTGTCGGCCTACCACCCGGCGCAGTTCCGCTATGCCGCCTCGCTGTCCGGATTTCTGAACCCGTCGGCGCCGTTCATGCAGCAGGCCATCCGGGTCGCGATGCTCGACGCGGGCGGCTACAACGTCGACAACATGTGGGGACCGCCGTGGGATCCGGCGTGGAAGCGCAACGACCCCGTCCTGCAGGCGTCACGCCTCGTGGCCAACGGCACCCGGCTCTGGATCTACTGTGCACCCGGCGGCGCCGCCAATATTGACGCAGGCGCTGATCCCGTCCGGATGTTGTCGGCCGACAGCCTCGAAGGCCTAGCCATGAAGAGCAACAAGGACTTCCAGGCGGCCTACGCGAAGGCGGGCGGGAGCAACGCGACGTTCCAGTTCCCGGCCTCGGGAAACCACGCATGGCAGTACTGGGGCGCGCAGTTGCAGGAACTCAGATCAGACCTGATCACCACGCTCAACGGCTGAGGGCGGCGACCAGGGAGGACAAAGCTGAGGAGAGATATCACACCAAGGTGTGGTTGACTACACGGGCGCCCGTCACGAGTGGGTCTCGGATTTCGGGCGCGGCATACGACAGATGGGATAGATGAAGCATGAAGTTCGTTGGGAAGATGCGCGGCGCCTGGGCGCGCCGGCTCACGGTCGCGGCCATGGCGGCCGCCGTGCTGCCCGGCCTGGTCGCTGCCGTCGGAGGCTCGGCGACTGCGGGGGCTTTCTCACGGCCGGGACTGCCGGTCGAGTACCTGATGGTTCCGTCCGCGGGCATGGGACGTGACATCAAGGTCCAGTTCCAGAACGGCGGCCCGAACGCGCCGGGTGTCTATCTGCTCGACGGTCTCCGCGCGCAGGACGACTTCAACGGCTGGGACATCAACACCGCCGCCTTCGAGTGGTACGTCGACTCCGGTCTCGCCACGATCATGCCGGTCGGCGGACAGTCCAGCTTCTACAGCGACTGGTACGCACCGGCCTGCGGCAAGGCGGGCTGCTCCACCTACAAGTGGGAGACGTTCCTGACCCAGGAACTGCCCGCGTACCTCTCCGCCAACAAGGGCGTCAACCCGAACCGCAACGCGGCGGTCGGTCTGTCGATGGCCGGTTCGGCCGCGATGACGCTGGCGATCTACTACCCGCAGCAGTTCCAGTACGCCGCTTCGCTGTCCGGCTTCCTCAACCTCTCCGAGGGCTGGTGGCCGACGCTGGTCGGCGTCTCGATGGGCGATGCGGGCGGCTACAAGTCCAAGGACATGTGGGGCGACTCGAGCGACCCGGCGTGGAAGCGCAACGACCCGATGGTGAACATCTCCAAGCTGGTCGCCAACGGCACCCGCATCTGGGTGTTCTGCGGTAACGGCAAGCCCGCCGACATCGGCACGGGCCAGGGCGTCATCGGCGACAACTTCAACGCCAAGTTCCTCGAGGGCTTCACGCTCCGCACGAACAAGACGTTCCAGGAGCAGTACATCGCCGCGGGCGGCAAGAACGGTGTGTTCAACTTCCCGTCGAACGGCACCCACGACTGGGGCTACTGGGGCGCGCAGCTTCAGCAGATGAAGCCCGACATCCAGCGTGTGCTCGGTGCGACCCCGCAGCCGTCCACCCCGATCGCCAGTGCCGAGTCGGCTTCGACCGAAACGGCGTCGGCCACAACGGGCGGCTAAGCACGCGGTAACAGATATCCGGTCTGGCGGCGGTGATCCTTCTGGGTCGCCGCCGCCAGCCGTTTCCGCGCGGCCTGGTGATGTGGTTCACTGCATTGCGCGGGGAAAGCCAACGGTGAGGGTGGGTACATGCAGAGAACGTTAGGCATGATTCGAGCGGTCCTGTCGATGGTGCTCGCAGCGGGCCTGTGGGCGACGCTGGCACCGGTCGCGAAGGCTGACGGCGTCGAGATGCTGATGGTGCCGTCGGCTGCCATGGGGCGTGACATCCCCGTCGCCTTCCAGGGCGGTGGCCCCCACGCCGTGATCCTGCTCGACGCGTTCAACGCCGGCCCCGACGTCAGCAACTGGGTCGGTACGGGCGCCTTCAACACCCTGGCGGGCAAGGGCATCTCGGTCGCCGCGCCCGCGGGCGGTGCGTGGAGCATGTACACCAACTGGGAGCAGGACGGCAGCAAGCAGTGGGAGACCTTCCTCGCCGATGAGCTGCCGAGCTGGCTGGCCGCGAACAAGGGGCTCGCACCCAACGGGCACGGCGTCGTCGGCGCCGCGCAAGGCGGCTACGCGGCGATGGCTCTCGCTGCGTTCCATCCCGACCGCTACCGCTACGCGGGTTCCCTGTCAGGGTTCCTGGCCCCGGAGCGGACCGGAGTCGACGGGGCGATCACCGCGGGCCTGGCTCAGTTCGGTGGCGTCGACATCCGCAACATGTGGGGATTGCCACAGCTGGGTCGGTGGAAGTGGCACTCACCCAACGTCCACGTCCAGTTGCTTGCCGACAACAACACCCGGTTGTGGGTGTTCAGCCCGACGACGCTCGGCTGCAGCGACCCGGCGGCGATGATCGGCTACTGCGACATCGCTCAGGGCACGAACCGCGAGTTCTACCAGCACTACCGCGCGGTCGGCGGCCACAACGGGCACTTCGACTTCCCCTCGAGCGGCGAACACGACTGGGGCACATGGGGCCCGCAGCTCGCCGCGATGTCCGGCGAACTCGTCACCACCATCAAGTGACCTGCCGAGGGACAGAGGACTTCCTGAGCGCCGGTACCTTGGAGGAGTGCAGCACACGGTTCGGCGTTGGCCGAGGTGGTCGAGCAGCGTCGCCGTAGCGACGTCGCTGGTTGCCCCCGTCACCGTGCTTCTCACCGGCTGCACGTCCGGTGACGGCATGCTTCCGACGATGTCCGTGCAGCCGCCGTCGACCACGGAGGCTCCCGCCGAGCCGCAGGTGGTCGGACCGCAGGCCGCGGGCAGGCAGCCGACCGGCCTGGAGGTCACCGACCGGCAGAAGGCCTACCTCGAGGCGCTGGAAGCCTCCGGCGTCCGCCCGTCGACCGATCTTCTCGCGCTGAGCATCGGGTCCTACGTGTGTCAGGCCCGTGCGGCCAAACAGTCGGACGCGGCCGTGCGCGACTACGTGATGCCGTTGGTCCGCACCGACGTGCGCAGCCACGAGATGAACGCCGTCGCGCCGCCGTCGTCAGAGGTCGACGCCGTCACCGCCGACTACATTCGGGTCGCTACCGAACATCTCTGCTAGAAGGAACTACACCGCGCACGCGAGGAGCAGAAATAACGCATGCCTACCAATAGTCGGCGGAAACGCCACCGGTTACTCGCGCTCATCGCAGCGGGGGCGATGGCGCTCGTCGTGGCACTGGTTGTCGCGGTCGTGTGGATCATGGTCCGCCAGCCCGACAACCCGGATACCGCACTTCCGCCGTCGGCGGTGCCGCCGACGAGCGGGCCGACGACGGGTAAGCCGCGTCCGGAGTTCCAGGATGCGAGCTGTCCTGATGTGCAGCTGATCTCGATTCCCGGGACGTGGGAGTCGTCGCCCGCGCAGGACCCGTTCAACCCGACGCAGTTCCCGATCGCGTTGCTGCTCAACGTGACCAATCCGATCCGCGGCCAGTTCGGCAACGACCGGCTCGAGGTGTACACGGTTCCCTACACCGCGCAGTTCCACAATCCGTTCTCGGCCGACGGGCAGATGAACTACAACGACAGCCGCGCCGAGGGGACCCGCAACGCGGTCAAGGCGATGACGGACATGAACAACCGGTGTCCGTTGACCAGCTACGTGCTCGTCGGCTTCTCCCAAGGCGCGGTCATCGCCGGCGACATGGCAAGCGACATCGGCAACGGCCGCGGCCCGGTCGACGCCGATCTGGTGCTCGGCGTGACGTTGATCGCCGATGGTCGCAGGCAGACCGGCGTGGGCAAGGACATCGGGCCGAACCCGGTCGGGCAGGGCGCCGAGATCACGCTGAACGAGGTGCCGATGCTGTCGTCGATGGGTCTGACGATGACGGGCCCGCGTCCCGGCGGCTTCGGTGTCCTCAACGACCGGGTCAACGAGATCTGCGCGACGGGCGACCTGATCTGCTCGGCGCCGGAGGAGGCGTTCTCGATCACCAACCTGCCGAAGACGCTCGAGGTGCTTGCGGGCGGCGCGGGCCAGCCCGTGCACGCCATGTACAACACCACCCAGTTCTGGAATCTGGGTGGGGCGCCTGCCACCGTATGGACGCGGGATTGGACGCAGCAGGTCGTCGATAACGCTCCGCGGCCAAAACATGGCTGACACGTGACCACACAGATTTGGCCTGCGCGAAGCGGTCGCCTAACATTAAGAAATAACTAAGACCAATGGCTTACATTTGCTTCAAAAGTGCTGGTCACAAGGCATAGTCGGACGTGCTGGCGGTCCGCGGTCGTGTGACCCGGCAGTGGTGACCGACGCCTCGGTAGCATCTTGGAGGTTTCGGGTTGGCGCGGACAACGACGTCCCCGGCGCGCCCGCGGCGGCCCGGCTGTGCACGCGAGTGACTACGCGCGTCGCGACGAGTGTGTTTTGACAGGAGAGTGAGATGGGGTTCCGCAACCCGTTCCTCAAGGACGGACAGATCAGGTTTCCCGACAACGGCAGCCTGGTTCTTCACGTCGAACGATGGACCAAGGTGCGGGGTGACAAGCTCGCCTACCGGTTCCTGGATTTCTCGACCGAGCGTGAGGGCGTCGCACGGGACCTGAACTGGGCCGACTTCGGCAGGCGTAACCGCGCTGTCGGCGCCCGTCTGCAGCAGGTGACCCAACCGGGTGACCGGGTCGCCATCCTCTGCCCCCAGAACCTCGAATACCTGATCGCGTTCTTCGGCACGCTGTACTCCGGCCGGATCGCGGTGCCGCTGTTCGATCCCAGCGAGCCCGGCCACGTCGGCCGTCTGCACGCCGTCATCGACGACTGCCACCCGTCTGCCATCCTCACCACGACCGAGGCCGCCGAAGGGGTGCGCAAGTTCTTCCGCAGCAGGCCCGCCAATGAGCGGCCGCGCGTCATCGCCGTCGACGCGGTGCCCGACGAGGTCGGCGCCACCTGGGAGCCGGTGAAGGTCGAGCAGGACACCATCGCCTACCTGCAGTACACGTCGGGCTCGACGCGCATCCCGACCGGCGTGCAGATCACGCACCTTAACCTAGCCACGAACGTGGTGCAGGTGATCGAGGCGCTGGAGGGCGAGGAAGGCGACCGAGGGGTCTCCTGGCTGCCGTTCTTCCACGACATGGGTCTGATCACCGCGATGATCTCGCCGATGATCGGCCACTACGTCGAGTTCATGACCCCGGCGGCATTCGTCCGCCGCCCCGGTCGGTGGATCCGCGCGATGGCGCGTCAGCCTGACGACACCGGCGGTGTCATCTCCGTCGCTCCGAACTTCGCGTTCGACCACGCCGCGGCGCGCGGGGTGCCCAAGGAGGGCGAGCCGGAGCTGGACCTCAGCGTGGTCAAGTGCATCCTCAACGGCAGCGAGCCGATCTCAGCCGCCACCGTCCGCCGGTTCAACGAGGCGTTCAGCCCGTTCGGTTTCGCGCCGCAGGCGATCAAGCCGTCCTACGGACTCGCCGAGGCCACGCTGTTCGTGTCGACGACCCCGATGGGCGATCACCCCAGCATCATCAACGTCGACCGCGAGGCGTTGAACACCGGCACTTTCGTTGAGGTGGACGCGGATTCGCCGAGCGCGGTCGCCCAGGCCGGTGCGGGCAAGGTCGGTGTCGCCGAGTGGGCGGTCATCGTCGACGCCGAGACTGCGACCGAACTGCCCGACGGCCAGATCGGCGAGGTGTGGATCAGCGGCCAGAACATGGGCACCGGCTACTGGGGGAAGCCGGAGGAGACGGTCGCGACGTTCCAGAACATCCTGAAATCGCGCACCAACCCCTCACATGCCGAGGGCGCGACGGACGACGCGACCTGGGTGCGCACCGGTGACTACGGCGCATGGCACAACGGCGAGCTCTACATCACCGGCCGCGTCAAGGACCTCGTCATCATCGACGGGCGCAACCACTACCCGCAGGACCTCGAGTACTCGGCACAGGAATCCACGAAGGCGCTGCGCACCGGATACGTCGCCGCATTCTCGGTTCCCGCGAACCAGCTTCCGGACGAGGTTTTCGACAACGCTCACGCGGGTCTGAAGCGCGACCCCGACGACACCTCCGAGCAGCTCGTCATCGTCGGCGAGCGGGCGCCCGGTTCGCACAAGATGGACCTGGCTCCGGTCACCGACGCCATCCGCGCCGCGATCGCGGTGCGCCACGGCGTCACCGTGCGTGACGTGTTGCTCACCCCGGCAGGTGCCATCCCGCGCACCTCCAGCGGCAAGATCGGCCGCCGCGCCTGCCGCGCCGCCTACCTGGACGGCAGCCTGCGCAGCGGGAAGGTGGCCAACGCCTTCCCCGACGAAACTGACTGATTGCAGACTGATACGAAAATGGCTGACACAGAACCTGATTCGCAGAACACTTCCGACGGCTCAGGCGAGGGCTTCAAGCTCGCACCCGAGCGCCCCGAGGCGCCGGCTCGCACCGACATGACGGTCGCCGACATGCGCGAGTGGCTTCGCAACTGGGTCGCGAACGCGACCGGCCAGGCCGCCGACGCGATCGACGAGTCGACGCCGATGGTCGAGCTCGGGTTGTCCTCGCGTGACGCCGTGGCGATGGCCAGCGACATCGAGGACCTCACCGGTGTGACGCTGACGGCAACCGTCGCGTTCCGCCATCCGACCAT
>DATEIG010000004.1:0-5482 GCA_035279185.1 Mycobacterium sp. | reverse complement strand
CCTGTTGCGCGTCAAGGACAGTGGTCAGTGAAAGTCATCGTCGAAGCCGACGGCGGTTCGCGCGGCAATCCGGGACCTGCCGGTTACGGGTCCGTGGTGTGGACCGCCGACCGCGGGACGGTGCTTGCCGAGAGCAAGCAGGCGATCGGGATTGCCACCAACAACGTCGCTGAATATCGGGGGCTCATCGCGGGTCTCGAGGAAGCCGTCAAACTCGGCGCCGACGAGGTGGACGTGCGGATGGACTCCAAGCTGGTGGTCGAGCAGATGTCTGGCCGCTGGCAGGTCAAGCATCCCGACCTGAAGGCGTTGATGGAGCAGGCCAGGTCCGTGGCAGCGACGTTCGGCCGCGTCGACTACACATGGATCCCGCGAGCCGAAAACGCCCACGCCGACCGACTGGCCAACGCGGCGATGGATGCGGCGGCCGAACTCCAGGCGTCCGACTCCGGCGATACCGAGAAGGCCGCGATCTCCTCCCCGGGGTGGACCGGCGCCCGCGGCGAACCCACCCGCTTCCTGCTGCTGCGGCACGGTCAGACGCAGTTGTCCACGCAGCGCCGGTACTCCGGGCGGGGCAATCCGGCGCTCACCGAGGTCGGTCGCGGGCAGGCCGAGGCCGCCGCGGAGTACCTCGGGAAGCGGGGCGGAATAGACGCCGTCATCACATCGCCCCTGCAGCGTGCCCACGACACGGCGGCGAAGGCGGCGGAAGCGCTGGGCCTCGACGTCACCGTGGACGACGACCTCATCGAGACGGACTTCGGGGCGTGGGAGGGCCTGACCTTCTTGGAGGCTTCGGAGCAGGATCCGCAGCTGCACCGAAAGTGGTTGCGCGACACCAGCGTCCCGCCACCTGGCGGTGAGAGCTTCGACAGTGTGGCCGAGCGGGTGCAGCGTGTTCGCGCCAGGGTCATCTCGGAGCACGCGGGTGAGACGGTGCTGGTGGTGTCGCACGTGACACCGATCAAGACGCTGCTGCGTCTCGCCTTGGACGCCGGACCCGGGATTCTGTACCGCCTGCACCTCGATCTGGCGTCGCTGTCGATCGCCGAGTTCTACCCCGACGGTGCGTCGTCGGTGCGGCTGGTGAACGACACGTCGTACCTGTAGTCAGTCGTGAAGGTGCAGGCGTTCGCCGTGCACTCCGAAGATCATGATGGCCTCCACGGGGCCGTCGACGGCGCCGAACCAGTGCGGTGTCCAGGTGCTGAACTCGACGGCTTCGCCGGGCTCGATGACGAAGTCGCGGTCGCCGAGTATCAGCCGCATCCGACCCGACAGCACATAGGTCCAGTCCTGCCCTTCGTGAACAGGTAACTCCGACGGGGGTTTTCGGCGTTTGGCGGCGATCCGGATCTTGAAGGCGTGTAGACCGCCGGCGGCGGCCTGACGGGTCAAGGGCCAGAACGTGATGTCGTTGTGCGTGTGCGAGGCGCCGCGTACCCGCGGGTCGGGTGCCTCCGGTGCGCGCAGGAGCTCGTCGGTGCTGACCGACAGCGCTTCGGCGAGGCGGGGGAGATGGTCGAGGGCGAGCCGACGCTTCCCCGACTCGAGACGGCTGAGCGTCGACACGTCGATGCGCGCACTGCGCGCGACGTCCTCGAGCGTCAGACCTCGCTGCACACGTAGATCCCGCAGCCGACGACGAACACGCAGGTCGACGTCGTCGTCGGTCGGCTGGTTTGCCTGCATGGCAAATCAGATTGGCAGATCGTGCGAGTAACGGCAAGCTGGCGGCATGGTTGATTCATGGGATTGCGTGGTCGTCGGCGGCGGCGCTGCAGGGCTGAGCGCCGCCTTGGTGCTCGGCCGCGCCCGGCGACGGACCTTGGTGGTGGATGACGGGAACCAGAGCAATCTGGCGGCGGCAGGGATCGGTGGTCTGTTGGGACACGACGGCCGCCCACCCGCCGAGCTCTACGCGATGGGACGCCAGGAGCTGACCGCGTATCCGAGCGTGGAGGTGCGTTCGGGCACCGTCGTCGGGGGGATGCGCGCCGACGACGGATTCGTGCTCGACCTCGGCGACGGCCGTCATGAGCGGACGCGACGGGTGCTGCTCGCGACCGGCATGCAGTATCGGCCTCCGGAGGTGCCCGGCCTGCAGGAGCTATGGGGCCGGTCGGTGTTCCACTGCCCGTTCTGCCATGGCTGGGAGGTCCGGGATCAGCCGCTGGCGGTGCTGGGTCGCGGTGAGCGCGCGATCCACCAGGCGCTGTTGCTCAGCGGCTGGACCGACGACATCGTCGTGGTGACGGACGGGCCCGCCGACTTCTCCGACGAAGAGAGGACCCGCCTGGCGGCAGCCGGCGTATCGGTCGACGAGCGAGCCATTGCCGAATTAGCCTCGGAGAAAGGGGAATTGGCTGAGGTCGTGTTCGAAGACGGCGGGCGGTTGCGTCGTCGTGGTCTCTTGGCGGCCGCGACACTGCACCAGCGGTCGTCACTTGCTGACGAACTCGGTGCGGTTGCGGGCACCCCGACGCCGCTCGCCGCGGACCCTGTCGACGTCGACGCGCTGATGCGCACCCTGTCGGTCGGTGTCTTCGCCGCAGGCGATGTGAGCGCATCCATGCCCCAGGTGGCCTCGGCGGTCGCGGCCGGGTCACTTGCGGCCACCGCCGTGGTGCAGAGCCTGCTCGCAGACGATCATGGGCTCATCGGCCCGGAATGGAGATCACATGTCAACGCATGAGACGAAACAGCAGTGGGAGCAGCACTACGGCGAGCGTGAGCG
Source organism: Mycobacterium sp. (assembly GCA_035279185.1). Lineage (GTDB taxonomy): Bacteria > Actinomycetota > Actinomycetes > Mycobacteriales > Mycobacteriaceae > Mycobacterium. The sequence continues at coordinate 2,742 of DATEIG010000004.1, read as the reverse complement.
GATCTGGAGCGGACGGGTCAACGTCCAATTCGCCGACGTCGTCGGCGATCTCACGCCGGGATCGGCGCTCGACCTCGGGTGCGGTGAAGGTGCCGACGCGGTGTGGCTCGCCGAACGGGGCTGGGCCGTCACCGCAGTCGACATCTCCGACACCGCGCTGGGCCGTGCCCGCGAATTGGCTACCGCCCGCGGCGTCGCCGACCGGATCGACTTCCGGCAACTCGACCTGACCGAGCAGTTTCCGGAGGGCGAGTTCGATCTGATCTCGGCGCAGTTCCTGCATTCGAAAGTGCACCTCGACCGGCGGCCCATCCTCGTGAACGCCGCGGCGGCACTGCGTGCCGGCGGGCGACTGGTGATCGTCGACCACGGATCTGCCCCGCCGTGGGCGTCGAAGCTCGACCACGATCACGACTTTCCGGCCGCCGAGGAAGTCGTCGCCGACTTGGACCTCCGCGACGATGAATTCGAGCTTCTGCGAGTCGATTCCGTTCTGCGGGAGGCGGTCGGTCCAGAAGGGCAGCAGCGGCCGTGGATGGACAACGTCATCGTGTTTCGTCGACGGTAGCCTTCCAGAGGCGATACCCCTCCGGCATGCACCTCGCGCACGGCCGGTAGCCTGCCGCGACCGCGGCGGCCTCGTCGGCGAAGAACACGCGGTGCTCGACGTACCCCCCGTTGGCGATCGCTCGCAGCGCCGACGGGCAGTCCAGCTGTCCGTAGATTCGCGTCTTGCGGTGACCACCGAAGGTGCCGCGAATGGTCATGCGGCGTCGTGGAACACGAGGCCAAGCGTGAATCGCTCACCGGAGCGGACGGCCGAGACGCCGTGCCGGACGGGCGCGGCCGACCATCCGCGCGCCGACGACACGGGCCGTTCGCGGGTGGTGAAGACGAACCCGTGGCCGTGCGGGAGCAGCGTCGCCGTACCGCGGGACTGTGCCCGCGGGCGCTGCTCGAGCAGAAGGAACTCGCCGCCGGTGTGATCGACACCGGGCTCGGACAGGTTGATCACGACCTGGAGCGGAAACACCAAGTCGCCGTACAGGTCTCGGTGCAGAGCGTTCCAATCGCCCTGTCCATACTTCAGTAGTATCGCCGTCGATCTGGTCTGGCCCGCAGCGTGGCACATGTCGAGCCAGTCGTCGAGGTCGTCGGGCCATGAAGCCGCGCGGCCGAGCTTGTTCCACCAGCCGCGCGCGATCGGCAGCAGGTGTGGGTACAGCGCTCGTTTGAGCTCGTCGATCGGCTCTGGGTACGGCCTTTCGAAGTACCGGTATTCACCTTCGCCGAACCGGTGTCGGCTCATGTCGATCGTGGCGCGGAACCGGTTGTCGTCGGAGTACAGCGCGCGAAGCGCTTTCGCCTCGGCCTTGGTGACCAGCTGGGGGAGAAGCGCCCCGCCGACGTCGCCCAGTTCGGCAGTGACGGCGTCCCAGTCCGCCGAATCGACCCGCCTGCGCCATGCCGAAGCCATCAGAACAACCGTGCCGCACGGACATCGGCCGGTTCCTCGAGGTCGAGCAGGAACTTCTTCCGTTCGAGCCCGCCCGCATAACCGGTCAGCTTGCCGTCCTTGCCGACGACGCGATGGCATGGGACGACGACCGACAGCGGGTTGCGTCCGACCGCGGCGCCGACCTGCTGAGCGGTCGTCCCGTCGGCCAACTCGTCGGCGATCGCGCCGTAGGTGACGGTCTCACCGAAGGGAATCAGCGACAGGCGGTTCCAGATGCGGCGCTGGAGATCGTCGCCGCGTACCTCGGTCGGAATGTCGAAGTGCCTGCGGGCGCCGGTCAGGAACTCGTTGAGCTGCGCTGCGGCCTCCGTCAGCAAGGCGTCGTCATCGACTCTTGGTCCGAAGGTGTCGACGGACGGTCGGTACCAGTGGCCGGGGAAGTACACGCCGACCAGCGCGCTGCCATCGGCGACCAAGGTGAGCTCGCCCAAAGGGCTGTCGACCAGAGCGTGTCGCTTGTTCATACCGTGTAGACGCCGGTGGGGGCCGAAAGGTGAGATCCGTCCGAAACTCGTCTTGTCGTACCTGGGTGGCATGATCGAACACATGTTCGACTCGGAGTTTGCGGCGGCCAGTGATGTGGAGTTGGTTGCCGTGATCGAGGACGGGGTGCGCCAGGAGGCGGTGGCGGGTGCGCGTCGGATGGCGGCGATTGCGGAGTTGACCTGTCGCCGGTTGGAGGTGAACGCGGCGCGGTCGGGGTGGGCGTCGGATCCGTGGGCGTCGGCGGCTGGTGAGGTGGCTGCGGCGATGGGGATCGGGATGCGGCGGGCCTCGGGGCAGATGCGTATCGCGCAGGCGTTGCGTGAGCATCTGCCCCGGGTGGCCGCGCTGTATCGCAAGGGCGCAGTGAGTACGCGGTTGGTGTCGGCGATCACCTGGGGCACCCATCTGGTGGAGGACGAGCAGGCGTGGGCCGACATAGATGCCGCGATCGCCGATCGCGCGTGCCGGTGGGAGCGGTTGTCGCAAGACAAGTTGCGCGTCGCGGTGGATATGGAGGTGGCGCGCTTTGATCCCGACGCCCACCGCCGCTCGCAGGACGAGGTGCGTGCGCGGGGTCGTGACTTCACTGTCGGTGCCTGTGACGACGAGGCCGAGACGGTGTCGGTGTGGGGGCGGCTGCTGGCGCCGAGTGCGGTGGTGCTCAAGGAGCGGGTCGCGGCGATGGTGGGCGGGCTGTGTGCTGCTGATCCGCGGGATGCCGGTGAGCGCCGGTCTGA
>DATEIG010000003.1:0-6022 GCA_035279185.1 Mycobacterium sp. | reverse complement strand
GCGCGTCACGGTCACGCCTGCTTCGTCGAGCAGCGCCTTGACGGTCTTCTTGTTGTCGGACACCGACGGCTGATCGAGCAGCACGACGTCCTTGAAGAACCCGTTGAGCCGGCCCTCGACGATCTTGGGCAGCGCCTGCTCTGGCTTGCCTTCGCTCTTGGCCGTCTCCTCGGCGATGCGCCGCTCGTTGTCGACGATGTCGGAGGGCACCTCGTCGCGGGTCAGGTACTTCGCCTTCAGCGCGGCGATCTGCAGGGCGACCGCGTGCGCGGCCTCTGTGCCCGTTCCGTCGGAACTCGATTGGTACTCGACGAGCACGCCGACCGCAGGCGGCAGGTCCGCAGCCCGCTTGTGAAGGTATGTCTCGACCGTTCCGTCGAAGTAGACGGCGCGACGCAGTTCGAGCTTCTCGCCGATCTTCGCCGACAGGTCTGCGACGAGCTGCTCGACGGTGGTGTCACCGACCTTGGCCGCCTTGAGGGCGTCGACGTCGGCCGCCTTCGCCTCGGCTGCCGCCGCCACGATCTGGTCGGCGACGGACTGGAACTCGTCGTTCTTCGCGACGAAGTCGGTCTCCGAGTTCAGCTCGATCAGCGCACCGTCCTTGGCGGCCACCAGGCCCTCGGCGGTGGCGCGCTCAGCGCGCTTGCCGACGTCCTTGGCGCCCTTGATGCGAAGCAGCTCGACGGCCTTGTCGAAGTCGCCGTCGGCTTCGACCAGAGCGTTCTTGCTGTCGAGCATGCCTGCTCCGGTCAAGTCACGAAGTCGCTTGACGTCGGCAGCGGTGTAGTTCGCCATGTCTGCCTTTCTAGGGGTTCGTCGGGGGCTTGGGTTCGGTCTGAACCTCGGCCTCGGGGGTGCCCGGCGCGGCGCCTTCGGCGGTCGGGCTTGCGGTCGCGGTGGCGCTGGCCAGCAGCTCCTGCTCCCACTCGGCCAGCGGCTCGGCGCCTTCGGACTCCGGCTTGTCGCCGTTGGCGCCTGCACCGGCGCGGGCCTGCAGCCCCTCGGCGACAGCGGCCGCGATCACCCTGGTGAGCAGGGCGGCCGAGCGGATCGCGTCGTCGTTGCCCGGGATCGGGTAGTCGACGAGATCGGGATCGCAGTTGGTGTCGAGGATCGCGATGACCGGGATACCGAGCTTGCGCGCCTCACCGACGGCGATGTGCTCCTTGTTGGTGTCGACGACCCACACGGCCGACGGCACCTTCTGCATGTCGCGGATACCGCCGAGGCTGCGCTCGAGCTTGTTCTTCTCGCGGGTCAGCATCAGGATTTCCTTCTTGGTGCGACCCTCGAACCCACCGGTCTGCTCCATGGTCTCCAGCTCCTTGAGGCGCTGGAGACGCTTGTGGACGGTGGAGAAGTTGGTGAGCATGCCGCCCAGCCAGCGCTGGTTCACGTACGGCATGCCGACGCGGGTCGCCTCTTCGGCGATGGACTCCTGCGCCTGCTTCTTGGTGCCGACGAACATGATGGAACCGCCGTGGGCGACGGTCTCCTTCACGAACTCGTAGGCCTTGTCGATGTAGGTCAGCGTCTGCTGGAGATCGATGATGTAGATGCCGTTGCGGTCGGTGAAGATGAACCGCTTCATCTTGGGATTCCAGCGTCGGGTCTGATGCCCGAAGTGGGTGCCGCTGTCGAGCAGCTGCTTCATGGTTACAACAGCCATGGTGGCTTTGTCCTTCATGTGTCGGTTGTCGCCCGGCGTCGGGTGATGCCAGGCCCTGGCGTCTGCTGCATGCCGGACCCGAGTGGATTTCTCCGTATCGGGACCGCCCGGCACGCGGATGCAACCCTGGTGGAACGGGGCTGCGGCGCAGGCGCGCGAAGTCAATCCGCTGATGCGAATTGCGGGTATGAGTTTACACCGTCCCAACAGGTGCTTTGTCCACACCGGCTGGCTGATCCCCAGGTGAACACTTCATGCCTTCCGAAATGGGCCTCAAGGCGCTGAACTGGCCTTATGCGTCTGGCGGCGATTGTCGCGGTCCTCGCCGTGCTGTGTGCGCCGCCGGCCGGGGCCGACGACGGCCGCCTGACCTGGCCGTTGCGCCCCCGCCCCGCGGTTCTCCGGGCGTTCGACGCGCCGTCGCCGAACTGGCAGCGCGGCCACCGCGGTGTCGACCTCGCCGCCGCGCCAGGTCAACCGGTATTTTCAGCGGGCCAGGGCACTGTGGTGTTCGCCGGCGACCTCGCCGGACGCCCTGTGGTGTCGGTGGCGCATCCGGGTGGGCTGCGCACCAGCTACGAGCCGGTTCTCGCCACTGTGCGTCGTGGCCAGTTGGTGGCCGAAGGCTCGCCGCTCGGCGAGGTCGTCGCCGGGCACGACGGCTGTCCTGCGCCTGCGTGCCTGCACTGGGGCGCGATGTGGGGCCCGGCCGCCGACGCCGACTACGTCGACCCGCTCGGGCTGCTGACCACCACCCCGATCCGCCTCAAACCCCTCCACGGCTGACTTTTCCCCGCGAGCAGACGCAAAGTCGCACAGTTTCGTGGTGTTTTACGCGAGTTTGCGTCTGCTCGCGCCGAGAATCTCGCCCTTCAGAAGGAGACTGCGCGCACCGGTGCGCCGTCGGCGTCGATGGGCAGCGGAAAGAAGCCGATGCGGACATGCGCGTCGAGATCCTCCACGTTGCAGATGTTCTCCACGATCAGCGCGTCGGCGCCGAGCACCACCTGATGCACGGGAAAACCCGAGTCCGCACTGCCTGTCGGGTCGGGACTCAGCGTGTCGACGGCCAGCACGTGCGCGCCGCGACGCAGCAGTTCGGTGGCCGCATCGAGCGAAAGAGCGGGATGGTCGAGTGCCTCGTCGCTGCCGAACTTCGCCGCCCAGCCTGTATCGAAAACGACTATCGGAGGGAGTTTTTCGGACAGTCCGTCCGGTAGCGCCGCGGCCATCTCGGCCAGGCCGTAGGTCGCGCATGGGTGCAGCGGCCCGAGGTGGAGGACGAGCGCGTCGCCGATGAGTTCGTCGAGACCGATTGCGCCCGTTGTCCGCCCGCCGGCGATGGTGTGCGACGGCGCGTCGAGGTGTGTGCCGGTGTGTGAACCGAGATGCAACGACGCGACGTCGACGCCGTCCCGCGCGAGCACCAGCGCGGGCTCGATCTCGACGGCGGGGTCGCCGGGATACACCTGCATCCCCGTGACGATCGGGTGGCTCAGTTCACGCATCGGCGCGCTCGGCCGCCACGACGTCGGCGAGATGCGTGCTCTCCTCACGGGGGTGACGCGCGCGCTCGGGAAGCATGGCCAGGCCGTAGAGCACGAAGGTCAGGACGAACGCCGGGATGGTCGCGCCGACGGGGCTCGGGACCACGTATGTCCAGAGGTAGGAGGCCACGGCACCGATCGCCCACGCCGCGACCGCAATCCAGTTCACCCCTGCCGCATACCAGTAGCGCCCACCGCGGCCACTGAGGATGTCGGCGGTGTAGGCCGACCGCTTCACCAGGTAGTAGTCGACGATCATGATCGCGAACACCGGGACGAAGAACGCGCCGATCACCGTCAGGAAATCGGTGAACTGCGCGAGCAGCGCAAGCCACGTCGAACCGACGATCGAAATGATTCCGAGCACCAAAGCGGTTGGCAGGAAACGCAGTCGACCGCCGACAGGGGCGTTGACCACCGATGTCGTCATGCCGTAGACGACCATCGTGTTGGTTGCCATGACGGACAGGAAGATGACGATCCCGAGCGGCGCCCCGAACGCGCCGACGACTGTGGCGGGGTCGAACGCAACTGCCTCGTCGCCGTTGAGGATCACGTATCCGATCGCGGTCACACCGAGCGTCATCGAGATCACCGTGGACAGCGTGTATCCGATGCCCGAACCGAGGATCCCGTCGCGACTGGATCGTGCGAGCCGATTGAAGTCGGCGGACAACACCGTCCACGAGATCGCCGTGGCGATGACGATGTCGAGCACTGTCACGGGAGTGAGACCCAGCGACGGGTCGACCGGGATCGCTTGAAACTCCGACGGTCCGAACGCAGTGAACGCGACCACGAAGATCCAGGCGATGATTGCGAGCATCGCCACGGCCAGCCATGGTTCGACCCTGGCGATTCCTTCGTGGCCCAGGATCGCGATCAACACGACGATCGTCTGGCACAGCACGGAGAACAGGACGGGGTTGGAGAACCCGGTGGCACTCTCGACCAGATAGTGGACTGTCACCCCCGCCAGCATGGCCTGCACCCAGCTCCAGCCCATCAGGATGATGACGTTCGCGGTCACCGGCAGCAGGCTGCCGCGGGTGCCGAACGCGCCGCGGGTCAATGCCATCGTCGGTAGGCCGGTCCGGGTGCCGATGTTTCCGACGAGCGTGAGAACGACTGCGCCGCAGAGGGTCCCGAGTACGATCATCGCCACCGCGGTCACGAACCCGACGGCGGGTACCAGCAATGTCCCGGTCAGCAGTGTGGTGACCACGAGATTGGCGGCCAGCCAGATCATTCCGATACGGCTCACCGACAGTGTTCCGCGCACCGGGCCCGCGTTGTCCGCCTGCGCTTCGAGGCGACGGTCGAGACGACTGTACAGCGACATCGCAGATCCTCCTGGCTTCGAGTCAACCGGCGGCGGGTGAAAGATGCTCGTGGATGGCGACGAGGCGATCGCCGTCGGCGCGGAACACGATCGTCTCCCGCTCGCGGGTGGAGTCCTCGCCATCGGACGTCGAGACGGTGGTGGCCACGTCGTGGGTGAAGACGGCACCGCCCTGGAACGTCTGCACGAGCTGCTGGGACGAGGTGCACGCGCGCACTCGCCAGCCGTCTGCGATCCATTCCGACCACAGCCGCTCGTAGCTCGCTCGATCGTCCAGCCGGGCCGGCTCTGCGTAGAAGCAGAACGTCGCATCGGGTGCGAAGCAGGCGAAGTACCGGTCGCCGTCGTTGGCGGCGAAGGCCCCCACTATCGCCTCGGCGGCGCGGATCACGTCGTCGGGTGCGGGTTCTTCTGACGACATGGCCGCTCCTCACAACGCCGGGTTGGCTGATCTCACTCTAGAGATCGGCGCGGATTCCAGTGTCCGTACGCTGGAAGAGATGAGCGTTGCACCCGAGTCCACCATCAGCCTGAGCAGCCGGTTCGCCACCGAATTGCCCGAAATCGCGGTGCGTTGGCAGGCGGAATCGACGCCGCAGCCTCGGCTGCTGGTGCTCAACGAAAGCCTGGCCACCGACTTGGGCCTCGACCCGTTATGGCTGCGCAGCGAGGAGGGCGTCGGGCTCCTGACCGGCACCGGGGTGCCCGCGGGCGCCGAACCGGTCGCCCAGGGGTATGCCGGGCATCAGTTCGGCGGCTGGGTGCCGCGTCTCGGCGACGGCCGCGCGCTGCTGCTCGGGGAACTCGTCGACAGCCGTGGACAGCTGCGCGACCTGCACCTCAAGGGCTCGGGGCGCACGCCGTTCGCCCGCGGCGGCGACGGCTTGGCGGCCGTCGGACCGATGCTGCGCGAATACGTCGTCAGCGAGGCGATGCACGCCCTCGGCATCCCCACCACGCGGTCGCTGTCCGTCGTCGCCACCGGGCGGCCGGTGCAACGCGAGACCGTGCTGGACGGCGCCGTCCTCGCCAGGGTCGCGGCGAGCCACCTGCGTGTCGGTACTTTCCAATACGTCGCTGCGGCAGGCGAACTCGACGTTCTGCGACGGCTCGCCGACCACGCCGTCGCCCGCCACTACCCCGCAGCCGCCGACACTGACAACCCGTACGTCGCCCTGCTCGACGCCGTCATCGGCGCGCAGGCCGCGCTCGTCGCGCAATGGATGCTCGTCGGGTTCATCCACGGCGTGATGAACACCGACAACATGACGATCTCGGGCCAGACGATCGACTACGGGCCGTGCGCGTTCATGGACGCATTCGACCCCTCGACGGTGTTCAGCTCGATCGACTCGTGGGGTCGCTACGCCTACGGCAATCAGCCCACGGTGGCAGGATGGAATCTGGCCCGGTTCGCGGAGTCGCTGCTGCCGTTGATCGCCGAGGACCAGGATCAGGGGG
>DATEIG010000002.1:0-8550 GCA_035279185.1 Mycobacterium sp. | reverse complement strand
CGGGCGTGCACGGAACGCCGTTGACGGTGTCGAACCCGTTCGGGTTGTTGACGATCTTCGCGCCGCCGCCCGACGGGGGCGGTACCGGGACGATCGGTGCGGAGCCGCCGCCCGCGCCGCTGATGCAAACGCCCGGAAAGCGAGTCTCTTTCGTTCCCCACGGGCACTCGGCCGAGGCAGGCGCGGCGACCACCAGGGGCGCCGCGACGAAGGCCACCGCAGATCCGAGAACGAGGATCCCGCGCTTCAGTTTCACCATCAACAGTCTCCGAACCTCTCAACCGACCGCGACAAGCCTAACCCGTGGGCCTCCCGCTCGCGGCCGTGCGCCGGTTTTCACCCGATCGCGCCCGGTCAGCGCACGCCCGCGCGCCACCTCTCCATCCGTCGGCGATCCCGCTTGGTCGGCCGTCCCGTGCCGCGGTCGCGGGGCGCCACTGCGACCGGAGTAGGAGGCGACGGGGGCGTCCGATCGCGGTAACACGTCACGGCATCGGCCGCACCGACCCTCTTCTGGATCACCCGTATGACCTCGACGACCCGCGTCCGGCTACCCACCAGAGCACGCACCTCGTCACCGGGCGACACGGTCGTCGACGGCTTGGCCGGTCGATTGTTGACCCGGACGTGCCCGCCACGGCACGCGTCGGCGGCATCGGGCCTGGTTTTCGTCAGCCGGACCGCCCACAACCACCGGTCCAGCCGCGTCGTCGACTCCATGACATCCATCATGACGCCGACCGCTCAGGTCAGCAGGCCTTCTTTGACCAACCAGTCACGCGCCACGATCGCCGGGTCCTGGCCGCCGGTGTCGACTTTGGCGTTGAGATCGAGCATGACGTCGTTGGTCAGCTTCGGGCTCAGCTTCGCGAAGATGTCGGCCACCTCCGGATGGTCTTCGAGCACCTTCGAGTTGACCACCGCAGACAGGTTGTAGTGCGGGAAGAACGCCTTGTCGTCCTCGAGCACGCGAAGCTTCAAACCGGGGATGCGACCGTCGGTGGTGAACACCTCGCCGAAGTTGCACTGCCCGTCGGCCGTGGCCGTGTAGATGACGCCGGTGTCCAAGTTGGTCACCCGCCCGAGTTGCTGCCTGCTCAGCCCGTAGGTCTTCAACATCGGGACGAACCCGTCGTTGCGGTTGGCGAATTCGCTTTCGATGCAGAACGTCAGGTCCGCCTTGTTCAGCTTCACGAGGTCGGACAGCTTCGTGACCCCCAGCCGCTGGGCTTCCGACTCGCGGACGGCGAACGCGTAGGTGTCGTCCATCGGCGCGGGCGGCAGCCAGGTCAGCCCGTTCTTCGCGTCGGCTTCCTTGACCGCGAGGTACTGCGCCTCTTCACCTTTCACGGGGTTCTCGTTGCCGAGGTAGTTGATCCACCCGGTGCCGGTGTACTCGGGCGAGACGTTCGCCTGGCCGCTCGTCATCGCGTGCCTGGCACCGAAACTGCCGGGGATGTTCGTCAGGTTGGTGACCTCGGCACCCGCTGCGGCCAGCACCGTCGAGAACATGTTGCCGAGGATCAACTGCTCGGTGAAGTCTTTGGCCGCGACGGTCAGCTTGACGTCCTTCAGCGAGTCGTAGTGCGGGATCAGCCCCGGCCGCGCCTCCAGGATCGCGCCGCTGGCGGACTGCAGCCCACACCCGGCGACCAGACCCGCGAGCAGCACGGCCGCCATCACCAACACACGTCCACGCCGCACAAAGGACATGGCTCACAACCCTTTCGGTGCCGCGATGATCTCGGCCACCCGCGCCAACCAGTCGATGAACAGGGCCAGAGCGGCCACCAGAACCGCTCCCACGACGAGCGTAACGGTCTGCTGCAGCTTGATTCCGGTGGTGATCAACTGCCCGAGTCCGCCTGCCCCGGTGAAGGATGCCAGCGCGGCGGTGCCGACGATGAGGACGAGCGCGGTGCGCACGCCCGCCACGATCACCGGCAGCGCCAGCGGCAGCTCGATGCGAAGCAGTGTGGACCGCGCCGACATTCCCATTCCGCGCGACGCCTCGACCAGCCGCGGATCGACGCCGTCGAGACCGGTGACGGTGTTGGCGATGATGGGCAGCGCGCCGTACACCGTGAGCGCGACGACCGCGCCCACCCCGCCGATACCGAAAAGTACGGCGCCGAGCGCGATCAGGCCGATCGCGGGGGCAGCCTGGCCGAAGCCGGCGACGGTGATGATCGGCTTGGAGTACCGACGAAGCGGGCCGCGCGTCAAGGCGATCCCCAACGGAATGGCCACCGCGCAGGTGAGCAGCGTGGCGGCCAGGCTCACGGTCATGTGTTCGCGCAGCAGGGTCAGCAACTGGGGGACTGCGAGCGAACGCCGCTCTGTCTCCGACACGTCGGCGTTGTTGACGTAGAGGAGCGATGCGGCCACTACCGCGACGCAGAGCGCGGGCTGAATCACCCACCGGCCGAAGCCGAGCCGGTCGCTTCTGCCGGGCGGGTCGGATTCGCCTGCGGCAGCAGCGGATTCGGCGCCGACCATCGTCACGATGGCGCCCCTGTCGGCTCCTCGGTACGCCGGATATCACTCATCGCGTCCATGATTGTCTCGACGCGGATGACCCCCTGGTAGGTGTTGCGGCGACCGGTCACCACGACGACGCCGTGCGACGATGTCAGCATCACGTCGAGGGCGTCGTTGAGCGTCGACGCGGTGTTGACGACTTCCAGGTCCTCTTCGCGCGCAACGTTTTCCAGCGCATTCGGCGCTTCGAGCTCGGTCAATGACAGCCATCGTTGCGGGCGGTCGGCGGCGTCGAGCACGAGCACATGCTCGCGATCGTGCGACCGGGCGGCCCTGATGGCTTCTTGGGGATCGTCGCCGACATGGGCGACGGCAGCGTCGTGCAGAGCGACGTCACGCACCCGGGTCAGGGTGAGCTGTTTCAACGCGGCGCCCGCACCCACGAATCCGCGCACGAAGTCGTCGGCGGGCTCGGCGAGGATGCGCTCGGGGGAGTCGTACTGCACGATCTTCGACCCGGTCTGCAGGATCGCGATCCTGTCGCCGAGCTTCACGGCTTCGTCGAAGTCGTGGGTCACGAAGACGATGGTCTTGCGCAGCTCGTCCTGCAGCCTCAGCAGCTCGTCCTGCAGGCGCTGCCGGGTGATGGGGTCGACGGCACCGAACGGCTCGTCCATCAGCAGCACCGGCGGATCGGCCGCCAACGCCCGTGCGACTCCGACGCGTTGCTGCTGACCGCCCGAGAGCTCGCGCGGGTAGCGGTCCCGGTACTGCGACGGATCGAGGCTCACCAGGTCGAGCAGTTCGTCAACTCGCGTTGCGATGCGCTTCTTGTCCCACTTCAGCAGTCGAGGCACGATCGCGATGTTGTCGCCGACGGTCAGATGAGGGAACAGGCCGGCGCCCTGGATGACGTAGCCGATGTGGCGGCGCAACTCGTCGGGGTTGCGCTTGGTGACGTCGTCGTCGCCGATGAGGATGCGACCACTCGTCGGCTCGATGAGCCGGTTGATCATCTTCATCGTCGTGGTCTTGCCGCATCCGGACGGCCCCACCAGCATCACGATCTCACCGGCAGGTATCTCCATGGTGATGTTGTCGACGGCCGGCTGAGACTGCCCGACGTACTTCTTGGTCACGCCGTCGAGCAGAATCCGCGCGCCGCCAGTGCTTTTCGGTTCAGACACGAATTCCCCTCGGGACAGTGAGACGGGTGACGAAGTTCAAGACTGTGTCCAAGATGACCGCCAGAATCAGGATGCCCACCGTCGCTGCGACGATGGAGTTGGTTGCGTTGGCCCCGCCCATGCGGGATATGCCCGAGAAGATGTAGCCACCGAGGCCGGGCCCGAGCGCGTAGGCGGCGATCGCGGCGATGCCCATCAGCATCTGCGCGGAGATGCGTACGCCGGTCATGATGACCGGCCAGGCCAGCGGCAGTTCCAGGCGGAGAAGGGTGGAAAAGCGGCTCATGCCCATTCCGCGGGCGGATTCGATCAATGTCTTGTCGACGCCGTTGAGGCCGACGACGACATTGCGCAAGATCGGGAAGACCCCGAAGAAGACAAGCAGGATCACCGACGGTACGACGCCGAGTCCGACGACGCCGACCAGAACGCCCAGCAGGGCGTAGGACGGAATCGTCAGGCCGACGGCGGTGACGCTGTTGCCGACGGCGACCCCCACGGGGGAGCGATAGATGAGCACTCCGATCACCAGGGCGACTGCGGTGGCGAGGACGAGTGTCTGAATCACGAGGCTCATGTGCTGATAGGCGAGGAACGACAGAACCGGCCAGCGGTCCTGTACGAACTCGATGAAGCCCATGAGTGTCAAGCCCCCGGTATGCGTTTGTTTGCTCGGCAATCACCGAGCCGTTGATCGCTGGTTCCCGAAACGAAGCCCCGCGAAACCTTCTTCGTCCGCCGGTGCGCGATCACCCAGGTCGGCCCTGGTCGCCCCGGGTCCGCAGAAAGGCCTCGGCGACGGCGGCGGCGTTCTCGGCGGCGATCCGCTTGTAGGCGAAGAAAGTGAAGGGGAAGCCGGGGAGGTTGCGCGGATCGCCAGGGCCGTCGGACATTCCCCTGATGCCGAGGAACGGGACGCCGTGCACGCGGGCGACCTGCAGTGCCGCGGCCGTCTCCTGGTCGACCGCGTCCACACTTGGGGCAGCGGCGCGGAAGAAGCCCGTGACGTTGGCGACGACGCCACGGATGAGGAACGGCCCGATGGCCCGGAGAAAGTTACCGGTTCGCAGAGGCGAGTAGTCCGGGGCCGACAGGGGTTGTGGGCCGAAGACCGCGCCGCCGAACGGAATGTTCGGAAACGCCGCCCCACCGTTGTTGTCACCGCTGTGGCCTTCGCCTCCGACATGCAGACCCGGTTGGCGACCGAGTCCGTCGTCGGCCAGCCCGACGGAGAGGTTCGTCGCCGTGGTGAGCATGTCGTCGTCGACCGGGAGCCATGTGGCACCACCGTCGGCGCTCCAGCGGGCGGGGATCGCGACGTCGCCGATCAGGGTCCGACCGAATCCGCCCGCCACTCCCACGAAAAGCATTGCACGAGGACGTAAATCGGCGATCATCGCTGCTGTCGCCTCGGACGCGTTCGCCATACCGATACCAGTCATCACGATGGCGACGTCGCGTCCGCCGAGCATGCCGAGGTAGTGGCGACGGCCGTTCACGACGACCACGGGATCTTCGTCGAGTGACGTGCGCGCGAGCACCGCATCCGCTTCGGCGGGAAACGCGGTCAGAACGGCAGTGCGCCCGGCGCCACGGGCGCGAGCCTGGCTCGGCATGTCGCATGTATAGCGCCCGGCGACGGCCCGGGTTCGGTATTGGCAAGAACTACTACCGAGCGTAGTATTCGGGCCAGGCCTACCGAGAAGGCATCCGGAGGTGCCCCGTGAAGTGGAGTTTCGCGCAGGTCGCGCTGCTGATCATCGCCGCCTTCCACGTCGTGCAGTCGATTGTCGGCTTCATCATCGAACCGAGCTTCGCCACCGGACCGGGCGCGCCGACGGCACAGGTGTGGGGGATGGACTTCAACGGCTGGCACGCCGTCGCAGGCCTGGCGTTGTTCGCGCCGGGTCTGGTGTTCGCGCTGCGCAAGTCGTGGTCGGTGCTCTACCTTCTGGTCGCCGCTGTCGGAGGGGCGCTACCGGGCATCTGGGCGTTGTTCTCGAGCCAGGTCGCCTACATCTTCGCCTTCCCCAACAACGTCACCGACGCGGTGGTGCACATCGTGACCTCGGCGGTGATGATCGCCGTTGCGCTCATACAGATTCGGCTGGATGGCGGCTTGGCGAACTCGCTTGCGGATCTGCGGCGACGCGACGACGCGCGTACGCCTTGAGTTCCGAGGAGAGCGCGTCCGCCCGCAACAGATGCGGAAGCAACGCGGCGTCGGACATCTTCGCGCGGAACACCAAATCGATGGTGACGCCGTGGTCGGGACGGTGCTCGACGGTGATCTCGTCGCCTGCTCGCACTGTTCCCGGGGACAGAACCCTCAGGTACGCACCGGGTTTGGCCGCATGGGTGAAGGTCTTGATCCAGTTCTTCAGCTCGAGGAACGCCGAGAAAGTACGGCACGGCGTGCGCGGTGCAGACACTTCCAGAAGCAGTCCGTCGTTGCCGACGCGCCAGCGTTCGCCGATGAGCGCACCGGTCACGTCGATTCCCGTTGTGGTCAGGTTCTCGCCGAACATGCCGTTGACGAGAGGACGGGCCAGCTCGGTTTCCCAGCCGTCGAGATCTTCACGCGCATACACGTAGACGGCTTGGTCGTCGCCACCGTGGAGCTTCTGATTGCCGATGGTGTCACCGACCAGGCCGCTGCCGAGACCGCTGCGCATGGGGCCCGGCGCCCGCACCAGCACTGCGTCGTCTGTTGATGCCTTGTCGATGCCGGTGCGCCTCGACGGCGCATCGGGGTTGGATCGGACGCGTGCGAGGTTGACCGAGATGACTGATGCCACCACGACAGGGTATTGGTCGCAGCGGACACGCGCTTCCTCGCGCCGGTCGGGATAAGAATCTGCGATCGCGGAATCCTTGGCGCGCCCGTGCGTCGGGGGCATGGTCGGATTCATGACGACTACCGCCGAACCCCGTACCGTGCTCACACCCACCCGCATCTCCCGACTGGACGTACCCGAGGTGGACGCGCTGAGGAACGAAGCCGTGCGTGGCTTCTTCAACCATCAGCAGCGAGAAGAAGGGTTGACCTCCAACTGGTTTCGGGCCCTGTCCCTCAACGAGGATGACCTCGGCCGCCTGAACGCATACCTGTTGCCGCTTCTCGGCACGGACAACCGTGGCGGCTTGACCGCGCGCGAGCGCGAGGTGATCGCCACCGTGGTATCAGGGGAGAACCGGTGCGCGTACTGCCACACCAATCACGCCAACAAGCTGGGCAAGGTCGCGGGGGACTGGTCGTTCGGGCAGCGGGTGGCCATCGACCACCACCAGGTCGCCGAACTGACCGATCGCGAACGTGCACTCGCCGACCTCGCCGTCGCCGTCAACAACGATCCGCAGTCTCTCAGGGACGGCGATCTGGATCGGCTGCGCGGACTCGGCCTCGACGATCACCTCATTCTCGAGGCGATCTCGATCGCCGCGTTCATCGGCGCCACCAACCGGATCGGCATCGCGCTGGCCGTCCCGCCGAATCCGGAGTACACGGGCGTGCCGCAGCACTAGGGCACACCTCCGGCACAAACGGCACCCCGCTCGTGTTGCGATGGGGAGACCGTTGAGCCGAGGAGGCGCACGTGAAGATTCGTTTCGGAGTCGGGCTCGGAGCCGATCGTGGGCCCGATCAGCTGGCCGAGATCGTCGACTACCTCGAGGGTGTCGGCGTCGACTCGTTGTGGTTCTCCGAACTCGTCTACTCGGATCTGGTGGACCCGTTCGTGGGCATGGCGTTCACGCTCGCACGCACGACCCGCATGAAGGTCGGGACGTCGGTGGCGGTGTTGCCCGGTCGGCACCCCGTGCTGGTCGCCAAGCAACTCGCATCGCTGTCAGCGCTGGCCCCCAAGCGGGTGCTGCCGGTCTTCGGCCTGCGTTCCGCGCTGCCCGCCGAACGCGATCTCTTCGTCGTGCCGGACGGTAAGCGCGCGGCCGTCTTCGACGAGTCGCTGAGATTGCTGCGTATCGCGCTGCGGGAGGAGAGCGTCGATTTCTCGGGTGATTACTTCACTGTCACAGGAGCCCAGGTACTCCCGAAACCTCAGCCGCCGCTGGACATTTGGATCGGTGGATCGACTGACGCCGCGTATCGCCGGATCGGCGCGCTAGGCGACGGCTGGCTGGGCAGCTTCCTCACACCCACTGAGGCGGATCACGCGCGCAGAGTCATCATCGCCGCCGCTGAAGCAGAGGGCCGCGAGATCGAACCCGACCACTATGGCATCAATCTGGCCGTCGGCGACGGTGAATTGCCTGCTGCGGTTCAGGCGGCAATTCGCAAGCGACGTCCCGATCTGGACCCCGCCGAATTGGTTGCGGCAGACTGGCCGACGCTGCACCAGAAGCTGGACGAGTACATCGCCGCGGGACTGACGAAATTCGTCATCAGGCCCGCGGGCGGCGCCGACGTCGACACGTTCCTCGAGACCTTCGTGCACGAACTGACGCCACGCCAGAATTAGGATTCATCAGAAGGGTGGGATGTCGCGTTGGTTGAGTGCGCGTTCGGCTTTGATGGCCGCGGCTAGGTCGGCGGCGCGGCTGCGTTTTCGCAGGGGCATCATCAGCCCGCGTCGCGCGGCTTGCGGGGGTGGGATCGCTTCTGGGGGTGGTAGTTCAGCGGTGGTCACATCCCAGTCGGGGAAGAACAGTCGACAGCCGGGCTGGGTGGTGTACGTCTTGCCGCTGGGCGCCGTCCACACCACAGTGCCATCAGGCAGCTGCTGGTCGGCCCAACCACCGACGCCGGTCCAAAACGTCTTCAACAGATGGTGCCCGCGGCATTTACAGTTCAGGTTCGACGCATGGGTCAGCCCGTAGGGCCACGGCGTCACGTGGTCGATGTCGCAGCGATCGGCGGGCACAT
>DATEIG010000001.1:0-18971 GCA_035279185.1 Mycobacterium sp. | reverse complement strand
GTCGGCCCGAACAGCGCCGCGTAGCGTGCCCTCGACAATTCGGTCATGACGGGTCCAGCCGGCCGGGCGGGTCGAGGCTGAGGCCGTGCACTTCCCGTGTGCCGCTCAGCGGGACGAGCGAGACATGCTGAGCGACACCAGGTTCGAAGCGCACAGCTGTTCCCGCGGGGATGTCGAGGCGGTGACCGTGTGCGGCGGCGCGGTCGAAGTCGAGCGCCGCATTGGCCTGCGGGAGATGGACGTGGCTGCCGACCTGAACGGGTCGGTCACCGGTGTTCACCACGTCCATGGCGAGGCGCGGCGCTCCGGCGTTGATCGCGATGTCCCCGTTGCCGTAGACGATCTCGCCCGGCGCCCATGCGCGATCCGGCGTCTCGCCGGTCATGGGATCGGGTGGTGGACGGTGACCAGCTTGGTTCCGTCCGGGAACGTCGCTTCCACCTGCACGTCGTGCAGCATCTCCGGCACTCCTTCCATGACGTCGTCGCGACCGAGCACTTCGCGGCCGCTGACCATGAGCTCGGCCACGGTGCGGCCGTCGCGGGCTCCTTCGAGCAGGTGATCGGTGAGGACGGCGACCGCCTCGGGATGGTTGAGTCGCAAACCACGGTCGCGACGTCGCCTGGCGAGATCGGCTGCATACGAGATCAGCAGCCGATCCTGTTCGTGCGGGGTCAGACGCATAGTGGGCGATGCTGCCACGGGTCAACCCGCTCCGCAGCGCACGCGGTGGTGGCTACTCCTCGGGAAGGTTCTGCAGTCGCACCTGTCCGCGCGCCACGAGGCGGTCGCTGTCGTCGGTGACGCTGATCGACCACAGCTGTTGACGTCTGCCGCGATGTATCGGCGTCGACACCGCGGTCACCGTGCCCTTTTTGATGGCGCGCAGGAAGTCCGTGTTGTTGTTCACACCGACGACGACGCCGCCCCCGTTCTCGGCGAGCCACACCGCAGCCGACACGCTGGCGAGGCTTTCGACGATCGAGCAGTACACGCCGCCGTGCACGATGCCCCACGGCTGCAGCAGCTTGTCGCTGATCTCGAGTTCGGCGCGTCCGCCGTCGGGTGTGAGGTCGAGGTAGCGCAGGCCGAGTTCGCTGTCGAAACCCTTACCGAGGTCGCCGAGGGGCACAGTTGACACGCCCATGTGTCTACACGGCGAAGTCCCAACGCGCGCAGCGGCCCTCGCGTTACCGTCGGCGGATGGGAAAAAGCGTGAAGGATCTGGTGGCCGCAGCCAACGCCGTCGTGCCCCGCATCACACCGCAGGAAGCACGACAGAAGATCTCCGAGGGCGCACTGGTCGTCGATGTCCGCGACGCCGCCGAGGTCGAGAAAAGCGGCAAGGTCGCAGGCGCTGTCCACATCCCGCGCGGGATGGTCGAGTTCCGTGCCGATCCGGAGACGCCGTACTACGACAAGAACTTCGCGAAGGACAGACCGGTGATCGTGTACTGCGCGGCGGGCGGACGGGCCGCGCTGTCGGGTCAGGCCCTCAAGGAGATGGGCTACGACGAGGTGTACAACCTCGGTGGTTTCACCGACTGGGCGGAGAGCGGCGGAGACGTCGAAAAGTAGTGGGCGGGCCCCGCGCCGATGGCACGGGACCCGCCCTTCGTGGACCGGGGGTCTCTGCAGCCCTCAGGACACCTGCTCGGTCCAACGGACTCTACTTTAGGCAAGGCTGCCCTAATTAAGCAAGCCTTTTGCCTCGCGTGATCGGGGGCCGCCTCGTACCGGCAGCCCGAACCCGACGAGTGCGTCGAGCACGGCCTGGCCGCGGCGCATGCTGGTGAGCTCGCTGGATCGGGCCAGCAGCGGAACGTGGGTCGCGGCGCCGACGACGGCAGCGCCGACGATGTGCCACATCGACGCGATCGAGATGGCGCCCGCGCTGACGTCCGCGATCTTCTCGAACAGCGGCTGAAGTGCGCGGTGGCTCCGATGAGCCACCCACGTCGTCAGCGCGGCTTCGCTGGGCAGCCGAACCATGCCGTCTCTGGCGAACCGTGCGGTGCCCTGCCGGTTGAGGAAGAACGGGTCGTCGGGCAACGCGCGCAGGGTCGGGTCGACCACGCCGACCCAATCGATCGCGCCCTCGGAATCGACATGCACCCACAGGTTCTCCAAGCCGGTGTCCCAGGCTCGCCCCTCGAGGACGACCAGCGGGATCACGCGGCCGATGACGACGTGGGCGAGCGTTGCCGCCAGTTGCTGCGCGGCGGCCACCGGGCTGTCCATCTCCAGTGCGCCGATGCCGAACATCTGGGCCAGCCGCTCGGTGGTGAGGGCCTCCTCGAGCGGCCACCACCGCCGCCGGGTCAGGTCGGACATCACCGCGACGCCGTAGACCCGTGGGCATTCGGGGTACAGCTCGCGAAGGCGCCTGCTCGATTCATGCAAAGGCAACGTCCGCGCTATCGCCATGCCCGCGATCAACGGGTCGCCCACCACGACTGTCATCACACCTCCATGTTACTTAGGTTAGCCTTACTATAGTCGCGTGTGCCTTCAGGGCTAATCGCTGTGACTGGAGTCACACGCACCCGTCGGCAGCGCGATGAGCGGTGCAAACGCGCCGACCGCGGACCGAGAGAAGGAGGCTCCGTTTTGCATACGACGCACGGTAGTAACGCCGTAGTACCCTTGATGGATCGCTGTTGGGGAGATGGACGAAAAATGGCCAAGCTGACCCGTCTAGGGGATCTCGAGCGCGCGGTGATGGACCACCTCTGGTCCTCGCGCGAGCCCCAGACTGTGCGCCAGGTCCACGAGGCCCTTGCGGCCCAACGCGACCTGGCCTACACGACGATCATGACCGTGCTGCAACGGCTCGCCAAGAAGAACCTGGTCGTCCAGCATCGCGACGACCGAGCGCACCGCTACGCGCCGACGCACGGCCGCGACGAACTGGTCGCGGGACTGATGGTCGACGCACTCGACCAGGCGGCCGACTCCGGTAGCCGCGAGGCTGCACTCGTTCACTTCGTCGAACGGGTCGGCGCCGACGAGGCCGCTGCGCTGCGGCGTGCGCTCGCCGACTTGGAGGCAAAGCACGAAATGCCCCCAACCAGTGGCGGTGCGGCCTCTCCCTAGGGGAGACTGGCAGGGTGTCCGCCCTGGCCTTCACCCTTGTAGCGCTGCTACTGGTCGGACCCGTTCCCGCCCTGCTGGCCCGCGCGACATGGACCTTGCGGGCACCCCGAGCCTCCGTCGTGCTGTGGCAGGCGATCGCGCTGGCGGCGGTCCTCTCGGCGTTCAGCGCCGGAATCGCGATCGCCAGCAGGCTTTTCGTCCCCGGCCCGGACGGCCGGCCCACCGCGACGATCACCAGCGAGATCGAGGTCCTCGGCTGGCCGCTGTGGATCGCCTACGTCCTGGTGTTCGCGTTGACGCTGCTGATCGGCGCGAGGCTGGTCGTCTCGGTCCTGCAGGTCGCGATAGCGACGCGACGCCGCCGGGCGCGGCACCGGATGGTCGTCGATCTCGTCGGTAAGCCGCAGGAATGGGCCCACGCGCGCGCCGGGGACGGGTTGCGCGTCCTCGACGTGGCCCAGCCGCTCGCGTACTGCCTGCCCGGTGTGCGCAGTCGTGTCGTGGTCAGCGAGGGCACGCTGACGACTTTGGAGGACCGCGAGGTCACGGCGATCCTGTCCCATGAACGCGCGCACCTTCGGGCGCGCCACGACCTCGTGCTGGAGATGTTCACGGCTGTGCACGCGGCCTTCCCGCGATTCGTCCGCAGCGCGAACGCGCTCAATGCGGTCCGGCTGCTCATCGAGTTGCTCGCCGACGATGCCGCGGTGCGAGCGACCGGTCCCACTCCCCTTGCCCGTGCCCTTGTGGCCTGCGCGGCAGCCCGGACTCCTGCGGGTGCGCTGGCTGCGGGCGGGCCGACCACGGTGGTGCGCGTACGCCGTCTCGGCGGCCGCGGCAACAGCATCGCGCTGGCGATGACGGCGTACCTGGCCGCCGCGGCGGTGCTCGTCGTCCCCACCGTTGCGCTCGCGGTGCCGTGGCTGACCGAACTCCACCGACTCTTCATCGCGTAGACACATCTGTCGAAATCCCCATCGCCACAACCAAACAACGAAAGGCTGCATCCAGTTGTCTGAAACCACCGGCACCGCTCAGATCGGGGTCACCGGCCTCGCCGTGATGGGCTCGAACCTCGCCCGCAATTTCGCCCACCACGGGTACACAGTGGCGTTGCACAACCGCTCGATCGCCAAGACCGACGCGCTCCTGGCCGAGCACGGCGACGAGGGCAAATTCGTCCGGTCGGAGACCATCGAGGAGTTCCTCGACGCTCTGGAGAAGCCGCGGCGGGTGATCATCATGGTCAAGGCGGGCGATCCCACCGACGCCGTCATCAACGAGCTCGCCGATGCGATGGAAGAGGGCGACATCATCATCGACGGCGGAAACGCCTTGTACACCGACACCATTCGTCGGGAGAAGGCGATTCGCGAGCGGGGTCTGCACTTCGTCGGCGCGGGGATCTCCGGCGGCGAGGAGGGCGCGCTCAAGGGCCCGTCGATCATGCCGGGCGGCCCGGCCGAGTCCTACGAGTCGCTCGGTCCGCTGCTCGAGGAGATCTCGGCCCACGTCGACGGCGTGCCCTGCTGCACCCACATCGGACCTGACGGCGCCGGGCACTTCGTGAAGATGGTGCACAACGGCATCGAGTACTCCGACATGCAGCTCATCGGCGAGGCCTACCAGTTGCTGCGCGACGGCCTCGGCAAGACCGCACCCGAGATCGCCGACGTCTTCGCCGAGTGGAACAAGGGCGACCTCGACAGCTTCCTCATCGAGATCACCGCGGAGGTGCTGCGGCAGACCGACGCCAGGACCGGCAAGCCGTTGGTCGACGTGATCCTCGACGAGGCGGAGCAGAAGGGCACCGGCCGGTGGACCGTGAAGTCCGCGCTCGACCTCGGCGTGCCCGTCACCGGCATCGCCGAAGCGGTGTTCGCCCGCGCGCTGTCGGGGTCGGTGGCCCAGCGCAAGGCCACCACCGGTCTGGCCTCGGGCGATCTCGGTGAGAAGCCAAGCGATGCAACGCAATTCATCGACGATGTCAGCAAGGCGCTGTACGCGTCCAAGATCATCGCCTACGCGCAGGGCTTCAACCAGATCCAGGCGGGAAGCAACGAGTACGACTGGGGCATCAAGCCCGGCGACATGGCGAGGATCTGGCGTGGCGGCTGCATCATCCGGGCGAAGTTCCTCAACCGGATCACCGAGGCGTTCGACGAGAACCCCGACCTGCCGACGCTGATCGTCGCGCCGTACTTCCGCTCGGCGATCGAGGAGTCGATCGACAGCTGGCGGCGGGTCGTGGTCAAGGCCACCGAACTCGGCATCCCGATCCCCGGCTTCAGCTCGGCGCTGTCCTACTACGACGCGCTGCGGACCGAGCGCCTGCCCGCCGCGCTGACCCAGGGTCTGCGCGACTTCTTCGGCGCCCACACCTACGGGCGGATCGACGAGGACCCCGACAAGAAGTTCCACACGCTGTGGAGCGGCGATCGCAGCGAGGTGCCCGCGTAGTCGAGCCGTAACTAGACTGGTCGGCGATGCGATTCATCGACGGCCAGAGGCCACCGTATGACCTGACCTACAACGACGTGTTCATCATCCCCGGTCGGTCGGATGTGGCATCGCGCTTCGATGTCGACCTCGCGACGTCGGACGGGTCGGGCACCACCATCCCTGTCGTCGTGGCCAACATGACCGCGGTCGCAGGCAGGCGGATGGCCGAGACGGTGGCGCGTCGCGGCGGGATCGTCGTGCTGCCGCAGGACCTCCCGATCTCGGCGGTGAAAGAGACCGTCGACTTCGTCAAGACCCGCGACCTCGTCGTGGACACCCCGGTGACCTTGGTCCCCGACGACTCGGTGTCCGATGCCACGGCACTTATTCACAAACGGGCCCACGGCGCCGCGGTCGTCGTCTCCGAGGGCAGGCCGATCGGGCTCGTCACCGAAGCCAACTGCCTCGGCGTCGACCGCTTCGCCCGTGTGCGCGACGTCGCGATCACCGACTTCGTCACGGCGCCCGTTGGCACCGACCCGCGCAAGGTCTTCGATCTGCTCGAACACGCTCCGGTCGACGTGGCGGTGATGACCGACGCGGACGGCGCCCTCGCGGGGGTGCTGACCCGCACCGGCGCGATCAGGGCGGGGATCTACTCCCCCGCCGTCGACGCGCGCGGCCGACTGCGGATCGCGGCGGCGGTCGGCATCAACGGGGACGTCGCGGCCAAGGCGCGCGCGCTCGCCGATGTCGGCGTCGACCTGCTCGTCGTCGACACCGCGCACGGGCACCAGGTCAAGATGCTCGACGCGATCAAGGCGGTGTCGTCGCTCGATCTCGGTCTTCCGCTGGCGGCAGGCAACGTCGTGTCCGCCGAGGGCACCCGTGACCTGATCAACGCCGGGGCGTCCATCGTCAAGGTCGGCGTCGGCCCGGGTGCGATGTGCACGACGCGGATGATGACCGGTGTCGGTCGGCCCCAGTTCTCGGCGGTGGTCGAATGCTCATCGGCGGCAAGACAACTCGGCGCGCACGTCTGGGCGGACGGCGGCGTGCGTCATCCGCGGGACGTCGCCCTCGCCCTCGCCGCAGGCGCATCCAACGTGATGATCGGCTCCTGGTTCGCGGGCACGTACGAGTCGCCGGGCGATCTGTTGCGCGACCGCGAGAACCAGCCGTACAAGGAGAGCTACGGGATGGCGTCCAAGCGGGCCGTCGCGGCGCGGACCGCGGGCGACAGCGCGTTCGACCGGGCCCGCAAGGCGCTGTTCGAAGAAGGCATCTCGACGTCGAGGATGGGCATCGACCCGTCGCGTGGCGGGGTGGAGGACCTGCTCGACCACATCACCTCCGGCGTGCGAAGCACATGCACCTACGTCGGTGCCGACACCATCGCCGAGCTTCACGAGAAGGTCGTGCTGGGTGTTCAGTCGGCTGCCGGATTCGCCGAGGGGCATCCGCTTCCGACGGGTTGGTAATCGGGCCGAGCGGGTACGACCGGCTAAGATAACGCTTTCGTCAACGCTTCAAGGACAGAGAGGCTGCTCGTGCCGCAGGCACCCGTTGAGGCTGTGAGCTTCCGGGGCGAGGGAGCCGAACCCGACACCGAACCATCCTCTAGTCGGCCGGACCCGCGGTCCGGCGACAGTGGCGAGAGTGCGCGATGAGCGTCACCTACACCGTGTTGGCGCTGCTGGCGTTCATCGTGCTGACGATGGGCACGGCGGTTTTCGTCGCGGCGGAGTTCTCGCTGACCGCGCTCGAGCGCAGCACCGTCGACGCCAACGCCCGCACCGGCGGCCGCCGCGACCACCTGGTCCAGCGCGCCCACAAGACGCTGTCTTTCCAACTCTCCGGCGCCCAGGTCGGCATCTCGCTGACCACGCTGATCACCGGCTACCTGGCCGAACCGTTGATCGCCCGGCTGCTCGAGCCCGTTTTCGCGTCGATGGCCGTGACCGAGAGCATCGCCGCCGGTCTGGCCCTCACCCTGTCGCTGCTGATCGCCACCTCGGTGTCGATGGTGTTCGGCGAACTCGTCGCGCAGTACCTCGCGGTGGCCCGACCGCTGGAGACGGCGCGCACGGTCGCGGGGCCGCAGGTGCTGTTCTCGATGCTCTTCACACCGGTGATCAAGCTGACGAACGGCACCGCCAACTGGATCCTGCGCAGGCTCGGCATCGAGCCCGCCGAGGAGCTGCGGTCGGCGCGCTCGCCGCAGGAACTCGGCTCCCTGGTCCGCAACTCCGCCCGCCGCGGCGCTCTCGACCCCATCACGGCCGCACTCGTGGACCGCTCGCTGCAGTTCGGGTCGCGGACCGCCGAGGAACTGATGACGCCGCGCTCGAAGATCGAGGCCCTGCAGGCCGATCAGAACGTCGCCGACCTGGTGGTGATGGCCATGGAGACCGGCTACTCGCGCTTCCCGATCGTGGAGGGTGATCTCGACGAAACCGTCGGCCTCGTGCACGTCAAGCAGATCTTCGAGGTCGCTCCCGACGCGCGCAGGCGCACCAGGCTGGCCGGTCTGGCGTCGGCGGTGCCCGTCGTCCCGTCGACCCTCGACGGCGACGACGTGATGGCACAGATCCGGGCGAGCGCGCTGCAGACAGTGCTCGTCGCCGACGAATACGGCGGCACGGCGGGCATGGTGACGATGGAAGACCTCATCGAGGAGATCGTCGGCGACGTCCGCGACGAGCACGACGACGTGACCCCCGACGTGCTGCGGATGAGCCGCGACAGCTGGCGCGTCTCCGGGCTGTTGCGCATCGACGAAGTCGCCGAGAACGCCGGATTCCGCGCGCCCGAAGGCGAATACGAGACCATCGGCGGCCTGGTGATGCAGGAGCTCGGCCACATCCCCAAGCCCGGCGAGGCGGTCGAGCTGACCGCGTTCGACCCCGACGGTCCCATCGACGACCCGGTGCGCTGGCTTGCCACGGTGGTGCGGATGGACGGACGTCGCATCGATCTGCTCGAGCTGAAGAAGCTGGGCCGCAGCGGCGACTCCGCCGAGCGGGACGGTGAGCGCTGATGGGCGGCGACATCTTCGGCGTGCTGCTCGCGGTGCTGCTGCTCGCGGCGAACGCGTTCTTCGTCGGCGCGGAGTTCGCGCTGATCTCGGCGCGCCGCGACCGGCTCGAGGCGCTCGCCGAACAGGGTAAGCGCCGTGCGGTGACAGTGATCCGCGCCGGCCAGAACCTGTCGGTGATGCTGGCGGGCGCGCAACTGGGCATCACGATCTGCTCGATCCTGCTGGGCCGGGTCGCCGAACCGGCCGCCGCTCACCTGCTGGAGAAGCCGTTCGACCTCATCGGGGTGCCGGACGCGCTGCTGCACACGGTGTCGTTCGTCATCGCGATCACGTTCGTGGTGGTGTTGCACGTCCTGCTCGGCGAGATGGTGCCGAAGAACATCGCGATCGCCGGACCCGAATCGGCGGCGATGTTGCTCGTCCCGCCGTACCTGGCGTGGGTTCGGTTGGCGCGTCCGGTGATCGCGGTCTACGACTGGTGTGCGCACATGGTGCTGCGCACGGTCGGGATCAAGGCCAGACCGGAACTCGAGAACACGGTCTCGTCGGTCGAACTGTCGGAGATGATCGCCGAGTCGCTGTCGGAGGGTTTGCTCGACCCGGAGGAGCACAACCGGCTGTCGCGGGCGCTGCAGATCCGCACGCGCGTCGTCGCCGACGTCGCCACCCCGCTGAGCGAGGTGCACGCGGTGTCGGCGGCCGCCGACGACACCGGCCCCAGCCTCCGCGCCATCCAGGAGGCGCTGCAGGAGAGCGGCTACTCCCGCTTCCCGATCACCGACAGCGCCGGACGGTTCATCGGATACATCCACATCAAGGACGTGCTGAGGCTGGTCGACGACCCCGATGCGGTGATCGACCTGTCGATGATCCGACCGCTGCCCCAGGTGGCCGCCTCCGCGGCACTGCCCGACGCGCTGTCGCGACTGCGCCGCAGCAACAGCCACCTGGCGCTCGTCACCGGTGACGACGGCGACGTCACGGCGATGGTGGCGCTGGAGGACCTCGTCGAGGACCTGGTCGGCACGATGCGACATCGGACTCACGGTGGCTGAGACGGTTCTCACCGAGAGTCAGTGGACCGCGCGTGCGGACCAATACCGCAGCCGCGTCGAGGAGTTCATGGCGCCGCATCTGCGCCGCAAGCATGCCGGCGAGGCACATCCGGTGTGGGACTTCCTCTTTCAGTACTACAGCCTGCGGCCGCGGCAACTGCGCGTGTGGCATCCCGGGTTCGGCGTCGCGCTGACCGGGGCCGTCGAACCCTACCGTGACCGCACCGGATACGGCCCTCATCCCGCAGGCGTGGCAGTGACTTTCGAGTACCTGCGCTCCCGCATCGACACCGTCGAGTTCATCGGGAACCTGTTGCGCGCCACGGCAACTCGCCCAGCCCGCTTGAACTGCTTCGGGATGCACGAGTGGGCGATGGTCTACCAGTCGCCGACGGTGCGCCACGGCCGGGTGCCGCTTCGGCTCGGCGCGGCAGCGACCGACGCGGTGGTGGAGTCGGCGCCGCTGCGCTGCACCCACTTCGACGCGTTCCGGTTCTTCACCGGGCCCGCTGCGGCGATGAACGCGCAGGCGCTGAACCGCGAAGGCCAGATCGGGTCCGAGCAGCCGGGCTGCGTGCACGCCAACATGGACCTCTACAAGTGGTGCTACAAGCTGGGCCCGCTCGTCGAATCCGAGCTGCTGTTCGACTGCCTGCGCCTGGCCGCCGACGCCCGCGAACTGGACATGCGCGCCAGCCCCTATGATCTTCGCGACTACGGATTCGAGCCGATCGCGATCGAGACCCCGGCGGGTCGGACCGACTACATCCGCGCCCAGCAGGACATCGCGGCGCGAGCGGCGCCACTGCGGGCCGCGATCGTCGATCGATGCGATGAATTGCTGGTGGCGGTGGTCGCCGCCGCCGGGAATTAGCCCTGCTACCCGCGGGTAAACTGGATCGACGACCACGCGCCGAGCGGCGCTGTGTGGCCGAGGGAGGAAAACCATGACCGATCGCGTGACGGTGGGAAACCTGCGCGTCGCCCAGACGTTGTACGACTTCGTCAACAACGAGGCGCTGCCCGGCACCGAGATCGATCCCGACACCTTCTGGTCGGGAGTCGACAAGGTCGTCGCCGATCTGACCCCCAAGAACCAAGAGCTGCTGGCCCGCCGCGACGACCTGCAGGCGCAGATCGACAAGTGGCACCGGCACCGCGCCATCGAGCCGCACGATCCCGAGGCCTACAAGCAGTTCCTCACCGAGATCGGCTACCTGCAGCCCGATCCCGGCGAGTTCACGATCACCACGTCCGGCGTCGACGACGAGATCACCACGACCGCGGGCCCGCAGCTGGTGGTGCCGATTCTCAACGCCCGTTTCGCGCTGAACGCCGCGAACGCCCGATGGGGCTCCCTGTATGACGCGCTGTACGGCACCGACGTCATCTCCGAGGAGGACGGCGCCGAGAAGGGCACCAGCTACAACAAGGTGCGCGGCGACAAGGTGATCGCTTATGCCCGCGATTTCCTCGACAAGGCGGTGCCGCTCGAGTCCGGCTCGTGGGCCGACATCACCGGGCTGAGCGTCGACGACGACCGCCTGCAGCTGTCCACCGCCGACGGATCGGAAGATGTCGACTCCTCGCGCGAGCGCTCGTCGGTAGGCCTCGCCGATCCGGCCAAATTCCTCGGCTACACCGGTGAACTCGGCTCGCCGTCGTGGTCGGTGCTCCTGGTCAACAACGGGCTGCACATCGAGATCCTCGTCGACCCGGAGTCGCCCGTGGGGTCCACCGACAAGGCGGGCATCAAGGACGTCGTGCTCGAATCGGCGATCACCACCATCTTCGACTTCGAGGATTCGGTCGCCGCGGTCGACGCCGAGGACAAGGTCCTCGGCTACCGCAACTGGCTGGGTCTCAACAGAGGTGACCTCGCCGAAGAGGTCTCCAAGGGCGACAAGACGTTCACCCGGGTGCTCAACTCCGACCGCACGTACAAGACCCCCGACGGCGGCGAACTGACCCTGCCCGGCCGCAGCCTTCTGTTCGTCCGCAACGTCGGCCACCTGATGACCAACGACGCGATCGTCGACGCCGAGGGCAACGAGGTTCCCGAGGGCATCCAGGACGCGCTGTTCACCAGCCTCATCGCGATGCACGGGCTGAAAGCCGACGACGGCAACGGTCCGCTGATCGCCAGCCGCACCGGCTCCATCTACATCGTCAAGCCCAAGATGCACGGGCCCGACGAGGTCGCGTTCACCACCGAACTGTTCGCCCGCGTCGAAGACGTGCTGGGGCTGCCGCCGACCACGATCAAGGTCGGCATCATGGATGAGGAACGTCGCACCACCCTCAATCTGCGAGCGTGCATCAAGGCCGCCGCC
The DNA here is from genome assembly GCA_035279185.1 of Mycobacterium sp. Classification (GTDB taxonomy): domain Bacteria; phylum Actinomycetota; class Actinomycetes; order Mycobacteriales; family Mycobacteriaceae; genus Mycobacterium. Next base: position 7,005 of record DATEIG010000001.1, on the reverse strand, counting down.
GACCGGGTGGTGTTCATCAACACCGGGTTCCTCGACCGCACCGGCGACGAGATCCACACCTCGATGGAGGCCGGCCCGATGATCCGCAAGGGTGCGATGAAAGGCACCACGTGGATCAAGGCCTACGAGGACGCCAATGTCGACGCGGGTCTGGCCGCGGGCTTCTCGGGCAGGGCTCAGATCGGCAAGGGCATGTGGGCGATGACCGACCTGATGGCCGACATGGTCGAGCAGAAGATCGGTCAGCCGAAGGCGGGCGCCACCACCGCATGGGTGCCGTCGCCGACGGCGGCCACCCTGCACGCGATGCACTACCACGAGGTCGACGTCTTCGAGGTGCACAAGGAACTCGCGGGCAAGTCCCGCACCACAGTCGACGAGCTGCTGACCATCCCCCTGGCCAAGGAACTGGCCTGGGCGCCCGAGGAGATCCGCGAAGAGGTCGACAACAACTGCCAGTCGATCCTCGGCTACGTCGTCCGCTGGATCGACGCGGGCGTCGGCTGCTCCAAGGTGCCCGACATCCACGATGTCGCGCTGATGGAGGACCGTGCGACGCTGCGCATCTCCAGCCAGCTGCTGGCGAACTGGCTCCGCCACGGCGTCATCACCGAGGAGGACGTCAAGGCCAGCCTCCGCAGGATGGCCGCCGTGGTCGACGAGCAGAACGCAGCCGACCCGGAGTTCCGTCCGATGGCGCCGGATCCCGAGGGCAGCATCGCCTTCCAGGCCGCGCAGGAGCTCATACTCTCGGGCGCGCAACAGCCCAACGGCTACACCGAGCCGATCCTGCACCGGCGCAGGCGGGAGTTCAAAGCCGCCAATCCCAGCAACGCGGGCTGACCGGCATGTTTCGCACGGTGGATAGACTTCGGCTTGGCAGGTGAGCTGCCAGCAATGACCGGCTGAATGAGAGGGCGCAGGCGCACGAGTGGGTAGGCACAGCATTCCCGACCCCGAGGAGTCCTCAGGCGGTCCCCCGCCAGGCTCCGGCGATGCGACCGAGCAGTTCGAGCAGCCGTTGGTACCGCCGGACGACTACCCGGCCTACGGCCGGTCCGACGACGAGCCCACCTTTCGGCAGCCGCGGTACTCCGAGCCCGACTACCAGGACGGCGAGCCGGAATTCGACACCGACTATGAATCGGACTTCGACGACGACTACGGATCCGACTACCCGGAGTCCGACGACTCCGACCTGCCCGACTATCTGCGGCCCGGGTACGCCGACCGGGAGCCCGACGAACGCGGATACCGCCGGCCCGAGGCAGAACGTCCGGCATTCGCCGCGCGGACTCCAGAGCCCAAGGCGCCCCCGCCCCGCGCGCAGCACTCCGGCGAGTGGGAGGGCGGCGAATGGACGGGAAGCCACCGCGCCGTCCAAGCCGGGCGACGGGGAGTCAGCTGGGGCGTCGTCGGCGCGCTGGTCGCCGTCGTCGTCGTGGTGGCGGCGTTCATCCTGTGGCGCTTCTTCGGCGACGCGCTGTCGGACCGCTCCAGCGTGGCCTCCGCGCGATGCGTGGACGGCCAGAAAGCGGTCGCCGTCATCGCCGATCCGGCGATTTCCGACGAGATCGCCACGCTGGCCAAGAAGTTCAACGAAACGGCGAACCCGGTCGGCGACAGCTGTGTGGCGCTCGACGTCAAAGCGGCCGACTCCGACCGGGTGATCAACGGCTTCATCGACAGCTGGCCCGCCGAGCTCGGTGAACGTCCGGCGCTCTGGATCCCGGGCAGCTCCATCTCGCAGGCCCGCCTCGAGGCGGTGGCCGGGGAGGAAACCGTCGACGACAGCCGTTCGCTGGTCAGCTCGCCGGTCGTGCTCGCGATCAGGCCGCAACTCAAAAGTGCTCTCGGACAGCAGAACTGGGGCACGCTACCCGCTCTCCAGACCAACCCCAACTCGCTGAACGGTTTGAACCTGCCCGGCTGGGGGTCGCTTCGGCTCGCGCTCCCGCTGACCGGTGACAGCGACGCTTCCTACCTCGCCGCAGAGGCTGTCGCGGCGGCGTCGGCGCCTGCCGGACAACCCGCCAGCGCGGGCACAGGCGCGGTGAACACCTTGATATCGGCACAACCCAAGCTCCCCGACAACAAGTCGGCGACGGCGATGGACGCTCTGCTCAATGCGGCAGACCCGGCGGCCGCGCCGGTGCACGCCGTCGTCACCACCGAGCAGCAGCTGTATCAGCGCGGAACGTCACTGTCGAACGCGAAGAGCGTTGTGACGTCCTGGATTCCGCCGGGGCCCACCGCCATGGCCGACTATCCGACGGTGCTGCTGAAGGGCAGCTGGCTGTCACAGGAGCAGATCACCGCGGCCAGCGAGTTCTCCCGGTTCCTGCGCAAGCCCGACCAGCTCGGTGAGCTGGCGAAGCTCGGCTTCCGCACCGACGGCGGCGACACGCCGAAGAGCGACGTCACCAGTTTCGCGCCGGTTTCGGCTCCGCTGTCGGTCGGAGATTCGGCGATGCGGGCGACGCTGGCCAACGCGCTGACCGCTCCTGCCGGGAGCGTTGCGGCGGGCAACCCGGCGGTGACGATCATGCTCGACCAGTCGATGAACGCGCAGGAGGGCGGCAAGTCACGACTCGCCAACGTGGTTGCGGCGCTGGACAGCCAGCTGCAGTCGATGCCGCCGACCTCGGCGGTCGGGCTGTGGACGTTCGACGGCGTCGAGGGCCGCAACGAGGTGCCGACGGGCCCGCTTGCCGATCCCGTGGACGGCAGACCGCGCTCGGCCGCGCTGGCCTCGACGCTCGACGAGCAGACCGCATCGGGTGGCGGCGCCGTTTCGTTCACGACGCTGCGCTTGGTCTATGACGACGCCCAAGCGAAATTCCGGCAGGGACAGTCGAACTCCGTCCTGGTGATCACCGCCGGCCCGCACACCGACCAGAGCCTCGATGGCGGCGGGTTGCAGGACTACGTGCGTCGCACCTTCGACTCCGCCAGGCCGGTGGCCATCAACGTGATCGACTTCGGCGGCGACCCCGACCGCGCGACATGGGAAGCGGTCTCGCAGACGACCGGCGGTGTCTACACGAACCTGTCGACGTCCGCCTCGCCGGACCTCGCGTCGACGCTCACCAAGGTGCTCGGCTAGCGCGACGCGCTCAATAGGCGCAGCGCACCGCAGAAAGGACACCCGGCATGTTCCGATCGTCGCCACGACGCAGCCACGGCGCCGCGGCCGTGATCACAGGAGCCGGAGGCGGAATCGGCGCGGCGTTCGCGTCGGAGGTCGCCGCGCGCGGTGGACGGGTGGTCTGCAGCGATATCGATGTCGATGCCGCTGAGGCGACGGCCAGGGCGATCAACGACGGAGGCGGGCAGGCGCTCGCCGTCCGTTGCGACGTCTCGAACGTCGACGATGTCCGCGCGCTGTCAGAAGCCGCTCAATCGTGGTTCGGCGGATATCCGACTCTTGTCATCAACAACGCGGGCGTCGTCGTCGGTGGCCATCCGATCGGTGAAACACCGTTGGACGACTGGTCGTGGACGTTCGGGATCAACCTCTGGGGGGTCATCCACGGATGTCACGTGTTCGTTCCGATCCTCCGTGAGGCCGGGGCAGGCGGGATCATCAATGTGGCGTCGGCGTCGGCTTTCGGTGCCACACCCAACCTCCCCGCGTACAGCGTCAGCAAAGCAGCCGTCCTGTCGCTTTCGGAGAACCTGGACGCCGAACTCAGCGGCACGGGTGTCCGGGTGACGGTTCTCTGTCCGTCCTTCGTGAAGACCGAGATCATGGAGCGGGGCCGTCTGACCCCCGAATCCGCTGAACGGGGACGCAGGCTCATGCGGCTGACGGGTATCTCGCCCGAACGTGTGGCTCGCAGATGTCTGAACACCCATGATCGCGGTGGGCTCTACTGCATACCGCAGGTCGACGCCAAGATCACCTGGCGGCTCTCGCGATTGGCGCCGACGCTGTCGGCTCGCGGGACCGGCCTCGTGTCGCGGACGGGCAAGCTCTGAAGACCGTGAGCAGCGAGTCCGACGCCGCCTGGTATCAGAACCACCACAAGAAGCACGAACACGCGAAGGCAATATTCTCGTCGCGCCACCTCGTGATGCGCGACGGGGTTCGGATCGCCGTCAACATCTGGGTACCCGAAACCTCCTCCGCGCCAGCAGGTCTACCCACGATTGTGCATCAGACTCGTTACTACCGGTCGATGGAGTTGCGCCTGCCCCTGCGACTCCTGCGGGCGGGAAAGACCTTCGAACACATCCCACCCACGGTCAAGTGCCGAAAGCGGTTCGTGGCCAACGGGTATGCCTGGGTCGACGTCGATGTTCGCGGCTCCGGCGCGTCGTACGGCAGCCGGGTCTGCGAATGGTCTCCCGACGAGATCCGTGATGGCGCAGAGGTCGTCGACTGGATCATCCGCCAGCCATGGTCGAACGGACGGGTGGGCGCGATCGGGACGTCGTATGACGGCGCGTGCGCTGAATTCCTGCTCGTGAACCGTCATCCCGCCGTTCGTGCGATCGCGCCGCGCTTCGCTTTGTTCGACGCATACACCGACATCGCGTTTCCCGGAGGAATCCACGCGGCCTGGTTCACCGAGTCATGGGGTCGTTACAACGACGCGCTCGATCGCAATTGCCCTCACGAAGTCGTCGGGTCGTGGGTCAAATTGTTGGTGACGGGGGTACAGCCGGTTGACGACGACCATGACCGGTCATCGCGTGACGAGGCGATAGCCGCACACCGCGACAACTATGACGTGCACGAGCAGGCGCTGGCTCTGACATTTCGGGACGACGTCGCCCCGTCCGATCCGTTCCATCACGCGGGCGGAACCGATTTCGTGCCGGCAGGCACTCCGATCGACGATACGGGCAGCATCGATTTGTGTAGCCCGCACAATTACTGGCATGACACAGAGGCATCGGGTGCGGCCATATACAGCTACGGCGGTTGGTTCGACGGCGCCTACGCGCATTCCGCGATCAAGAGGTTCTCGACGATCTCGACACCGGGCAGTCGCCTGACGCTGGGCCCGTGGAATCACGGCGGGCGCTGGCACATCGATCCGCTCGGGGGTCCGTCGAAATCGGACTTCGACCACGATGGCGAACTGCTCCGATTCTTCGATTGTCATCTCATGGGGCTCGACAGCGGCATCGATTCCGAGCCGAAGGTTCATTACTTCACGATGGTGGAGAACCGGTGGAAGACCGGCGACACCTGGCCACCGCCCGCGATCACGCGAACGTATTATCTCGCCGCGGAACAGAGCCTGAACCGCGAACCCCCGACTTCGGACACCGCTGCCGACCAGTACGTCGTGGATCAGACCGTCGGCACAGGCGAGCACTCGCGATGGCGCACCCAGGTCGCAATCGGCGCTGCCGTGCGCTATCCGCGCCGGAGCGAGCAGGATGCACGCTCGCTCACGTACACCTCGGAGGCGCTTGTCCACTCGGTCGAAGTGACCGGCCATCCCGTCGTCACCCTGTTCTTGTCCTCGTCGACGGACGACGGCACAGTGTTCGCCTACCTGGAGGATGTGGACCCCGCGGGGCGCATCGCTTACGTCACCGAGGGGCAGTTGCGGATCATTCACCGTCGACTTCGCGCGGGATCGCCGACATATCGCGAGGTGGTGCCGTCGCGTACGTTCACCCGGGCGGCAGCGTGGCCGCTCGAGTCGGGTGAGATCGCTGAGCTGATCTTCGATCTGCTGCCGACGTCGTACGTCTTCGGAGCCGGACACCGCATTCGGCTCGCTGTCGCCGGCGCCGACGCCAGCCACTTCGCGGTCCTCCCCCACATGGCGTCGTCGATAGCGCTGCGCCGCAACCGGATTCATCCATCGCACATCGACCTGCCCGTCGTTGAGCGACGGTGAGTCAACTGTTCGAGGCGATCCAGTCGCCGGTGAACCGGTGTATGGCGCCGACTTCGTCACCCGCCTGTGCAGCGATGTAACTCTCGATTCTGCCGCCGACCAACGGAATCCGGACCTCGACTGTCGCGTCGTAGGACAGCTTCGACCCGTGATCTGTCGGATCGATCACCGCGCGGCCGGTCAGCGAGAAGGGTGCGCCGGACATGGTCGCCGCGACGTCGCCGCGCAACAATCCGTCCTCCCCGACGTGCCAGCTCTCCCGTCGTCTCATTTCGAGATCTCCTGACCGCAGCTGCGTGACGACCCTGGGCAGTCGGTCCTTCAGCAGGCGGAGTGTCACGTCGACCGTGACGGTGCCTTCGCCGTCGACGTCGAGCGCGCCCAAAGCCGCCGTACCGTTGCTGAAGGTGGCAAGCCTCGCCTCCCAATAGGATCTGTCGCAGAAGGCCGCGAACACATCTCCCAGTTCGGCAGATGAATCGAAATGCACGTGAAACGAGCGGGCCACAGCAAGGAGGCTACCGCCGCCAACCCGTCTGTTCTAGCTGGACAATCAGGAATCAAACCTCAGGAAGTCGCTCATTCGGCAAACATGTCGGGAGCTGTTGTCCTATGATTCGAACCTGTGTTCCTAGAGGCCGCCGAGGTGATCTCGAGGAGCGTTCGGCGTTGACCTGTGGGGGTTGAACACATGACGGCAAAAATTCGCTCGCTGCTACTCGCGATCATCGCACTGGCAGCGACGCTGGTGATCGCCACCGTGCCGGGTGTGGCGCCGCAGGTCGCACTGCTGGCCACCACGGCAATCATCATGGGTGGCGCCGGGCATCCGCTGAGCACTCCCCCCGATTCGTTGCCGTGGGTGCTCGACTACACCGACAACCGCCTCACCCACTACGTCGACCAGTCAGGCTTCACGGGGACGCCGGGAACGCCGGCCGACAACACGCTTGTGGTCATCACGCCCGAATCGCGCATCCTCGGGTTCGGCTTCGACCCGTCGTTCACCTTCCGCGGTATTTTCGACGGGCCTTTCGACAAGGCTGTCGCCGAGGGGCAGCAGAACCTGGATCTATGTCTCAAGGGAAATGGCGACTGCGACTACAACGCGGACGCTTCCACGGTAGATCCCACCCCGATA